>JAKSMA010000033.1 GCA_024400895.1 Muribaculaceae bacterium
CGAATAGAAGCGGCGTAGAATTTCGCGCATATCACGGGTGACCACAGGCTCAAGTTGGTAAACATCGCCCACGAAGAGTAATTGCTTGCCACCAAAAGGCTCGCGCATATTATTGGAATAGATGCGGAGCACTTTGTCGATAAAGTCGATGATGTCGGCTCTCACCATCGAAATCTCATCAATGATGATGAGCTCAAGCTCTTTGATGATTTTCACCTTGTCCTTGTTGTACCGCAGAGTTTGGCGAATCTTTCTTGGCGCAAATTCCGGGTCATCGGGCAAGAGAGGCTTGAAAGGAATCTTGAAGAAAGAGTGGAGTGTTTGCCCGCCCACATTCACCGCCGAGATGCCAGTAGGGGCGAGGACCACATTTTTCTTCTTTGTGTTTTTCCGGATGTATTTTAGGAAAGTACTCTTACCAGAACCCGCTTTACCTGTAAGGAATACCGACTTATGGGTGTGCTGAAGTAGCTCCCAAGCGCATTGGAATTCGGGGTTGTCAAGATCGATATTTACAGGGATATTGTCGTTCATTGTGTGCGGTTTTTGGTTGCTCAAAGTTACGAAAAAAGATTTGAATAGACAAAGTCGGCTGCCTCAATGAATGAAGCAGCCGGCATTTATTTGTTTGCGGAAAACGCTTGCTTTAGGTTAGAAGCGGAAACCGATGGTGAGTGAAGCACGATGATTGTTGTCTTTTACTTCGCTGAACACATTGGGCTCTATACCTTCACTATAGACGATAGGCGCAAATGCGTTGTATTGGCTCTTGCGTTCTTTGTGCACGTATGCCAAGTCGAAGTAGAAGCTGTTGATGTGGTATCCAATACCTGCGGTAATGTATTGAATGTCGTTGTCGAATTCGTATGTAGGGTTGGTATTGACAGTAACCACATTTTGCATATTGTTTACAATAGCTTCAACTACAGGAGACTTTTGGAGAGAATAACCTGCACGGATGCTCCAGTTTGGAGTGAGGCGATATTCTGCACCTGCACGGAAGATGTGCGACGCCTTGGTGCTGTTTTTGATGTTGTTGGTGGTGCTGATGAATTCATCACCTCTGCTGTCGCAAATGCGCATTGATTGTGCATCCACGTATTCATAATCAAAGCTGAGGATTGCAGACTTTGCGATAACTGCAGCCACGCTACCCATAAAACGCCAAGGGGTCTTGAGGGTATAACGCATCTCGTCGTAGTAACCTTTTTCACCAGTTTCGTTGGTGCCGTGGTATGTGTTGTATGAAGAACTCGACATAGCGAAAGTGGCGTTGCTCTTGAAGCTGTCCTTCATGTCGAAGTAAGTAGGGGTGTGGAATGCGAAACCGAAACGAAGTTCGTTGACGGGCTTGACAATCAAACCGAGTTTAAAGTTGTAACCAGTGCCAACGGTGTGAAGGATGTTTTCGAAACCAAAGTCGGCGCTGCCAATTTCTACATCATGAGTTAAATAATTTGCAATGTAGGCTTTTTGGAGGGTTTCGCCGTAGTATTGGTAACTATCGTAGTTTAAATCTACAATACCAACACCGATACCCCAATACACTTTATTAATGATGTTACCACCAAGATTCACTGAATACTCATCCTTGTGGCCTTTTTGCTCAACTTCAAATTCGTTGTAAGCGGAAGTTCCCTCACCGTACAATCCTTGCCATTTCTTATTCTGGTAATTGATAAGGTAGCTGTTGTATGAGAGGATGCTTGCCCAAGGCGCATTCGTCTTGTAGTATGGATTGTAATCACTTCTCTGTGATATTTCTGTTGGAGTCCATTCGCCAGTGTATGCTGCGGTATAATTGGTTATCGATGAGGGCGCGCCATTGTTGCAACCTTTGTAGCGGCGATCGTAATCCATCTGACGACTGTAGCTGAAACCTACATTGAGGTTGGGCATAACATCGTTGTTGAGTTGGATTGCACCAACATATCCGACAGATTGTGCATTGAATTTGGTTTTGCTTATTGATTGGTTTGGAGTCTTGCTATCGTTGAAATCAAGACTGAGAGTGACATTGGCATCGCTACTTCTGTAGACACCAATACCTGCTGGGTTTTGGTTAAGAGTAGAGATGTCGCCACCAAGAGCGCCGAATGCACCTGCCATAGATTGGAAACGAGCTGTACCGCGTAGCTCGGTTTGTGACATTTGCAGCGCGTCGAATGTTTCTTGGGCGCTTGCAAACAAAGACAATGAGCAAGCAAGAGCTGCAATATATACTTTCTTCATCGTTAGAATATTTAATGTTACGTCGTTATGGTTTATATTTGTTCCCCGCGAAGAGCGGGGAACGTGTTTAATACATAAGTGTTTGCTTGATTATCTGCGACGTCCGCCACCGCCAGAGAATCCGCCACCGCCAGAATGGCCTCCACCGGAATGGCCTCCACCAGAGAATCCGCCTCCGGAATAACCACCGCTACTGCGGCCACCGCCACCCCAATTAGAGGTTGAAGTACGGTCGTAGCTACGTGTGGTAGCGTGGCTGTCGTATGAAGAGCGGGATGGTTGTTGAGTTCCGTATGTTGAACGACGGTCGAATGAACCTGAACTGCTCGTAGTAGATGAAGGTCGACGACCAACGCTCGTGCCACCACCGACATTGCCCACATTGCCACCAGTAGCGTAGCCAGGGCGTCCACCTGATACATTGGTTGAACCATATGTGCGTCCGCCACTATAACCGCCGTTGCTTGATGCTGGACGACGTGCGCCGCTACTAACACCTCCACCAGCATAGCCTGGTCGGCGACCGCCGCCTACATCCAAACCACCATGATAGTTGCTTCCATTTGGACGGCGTCCATGGTCTGCTAAGTAACGAGGTCTCGAGTCGTGCCATCCCCAGTGATGTCCTGGGTAATACCAAGGATGGCGCCATGGGTCATACCAATGATGGTGATGCCATGCCCAACCTGGTCCATACCAGGGGTCGTACCAAGGGTGAAACCATGTTGTGTGATGCCATCCCCATCCCCAACCTGGTCCATACCATGGGTCAAACCAAGGATCGTAGAAAGTGCCGAATCCCCATGCGAATGTGGGGAATGTGTTACCGATAACGATATTAACGGTTGGAGTTGTGTCATAATATAATGTGATCAACTCTTCGTCGTTAGAGCCTTTGACAATGTTTGGATTGTAGAAACGCTCAATGCGTTCGGTGTTGGCAAATTTGCCGTCGGTCATTTGAGTTGAGTCGTTAGCTATAGTGTCGAGAACCACATCTCGACTATAGGCACCACGACGATTGTATTCATCATCGCTGCGTGATGCAGAAGAACCTGTGTTGACAGGGATTCTATATCTGCCAGGTGTAGTGCTCATTGTGGTGGTGCTCGTTTGAGTAGCTCTTACAGGAGTGGTAATCACTTTTTCTTCACGCTTTGGAGCTTCCTTTCCATCAAAATAGATATCGTCGTAATCCTGTGCCTGAACAAGACTGCTCAAGCTCAGTAATCCGACCCCTAAAAAAGCAGTAAATCTGTTGTTCATAATCCATGAAATTTTATAGTTCTACAATTATGTTTGGATTTTAGACTTGGCTATTTTCCCAAAGTTTAAAAATTAGTGCTAATTTAGTGAAAATATTTTGAAAAAGGTGTGTGTTAGATGTTAAAAGTGCGCTTTTTTAAACTTTTTAATAGATGTTTGAGGTTGTGAACTTGTCGTCAATAAGGTGCCCAGTTTTGTGGGAAGATGGCATGTTGTTATTAGATAGTGATATAATAAATTGGTGATGGTGTGATTGGTGAAAGTGTAAACACCTGAAGCACTTGAAACACCTGAAACACCCGAAACACCGTGTTTTGGACCAAAAATCATGCCGTTTTTGGTCAAAATCGGAACTGTGTTTTAGCGACAGTTTGTGCTATGGTCAAAAGAATTGTCTTCAAGACTTCAAAGAACTATGAAGCGAAAGTGTATGCGCTAGTAAGGGGGAGCAATACCAGAAAGGTTTTTTGGGGAGGGTGAGGAATGCTGAATGCTATAGTTGCATGGACGAGTGTCTCGGTTTGCCCACATAATACCAGCGGAGATGATGACGGTGAGGGCGATAACGAGGTGTATATTTTGTTTAATGTAGGGAGGGTTTGGAATGATGTTGCGATTCGTTTTTTTTGTGTTTTGTGGCAAATTGCTATGGGACGTGTTGGATTTTTGCGGTTTTTTTGAAAAATATTTGCGAAAAAGTATTGCTATATAGAAAATTTGCTATATATTTGCCATGTCGTTGATTCTGCTAACCAGCGACACAAAAAATACTAATACAATTAACAAACAACTATTAACAATAAAAAAATATCTATCATGAATGTAGATAAGATTTTAGCAGATCTTGAAGCAAAGCACCCTGGAGAAAAGGAATATTTGCAGGCAGTGCGCGAAGTGCTTCTCACAGTACAAGATGAATACAACAAGCATCCTGAATTCGAAAAGGCAAAAATCATTGAAAGAATGGTTGAGCCAGATCGTATCCTCACTTTCCGTGTGACATGGGTTGACGATAAGGGTGAAGTACAAAATAATATTGGTTATCGCGTTCAATTCAACAATGCCATTGGCCCTTACAAAGGTGGTATCCGCTTCCATGCTTCAGTGAACCTTTCAATTTTAAAGTTCCTTGGTTTTGAACAAACTTTCAAAAACGCTCTTACCACACTTCCAATGGGTGGTGCAAAGGGTGGCTCAGACTTTAGCCCACGTGGCAAGAGTGACGCTGAAATTATGCGTTTCTGCCAAGCTTTCATGATTGAGTTGTGGCGCAATATTGGTCCTGATATGGATGTTCCTGCTGGTGATATCGGCGTAGGTGGTCGTGAAGTTGGTTACCTGTATGGTATGTATAAAAAACTCACTCGCGAGTGCACTGGTACTCTCACCGGTAAAGGCTTTGAGTTTGGTGGTAGCCGTATTCGCCCAGAAGCTACTGGCTTTGGTGCTTGCTACTATGTACAAAGTATGCTTAAGGACCTTGGTACTGATTTCAATGGTAAGACCGTTGCCGTTTCTGGTTTCGGTAATGTGGCTTGGGGTGCAGTGCTTAAGGCTACAGAACTTGGCGCAAAGGTTGTGACCATCTCTGGTCCTGATGGATATATCTACGACCCAGATGGTATCAACACACCTGAAAAGATTGAAACCATGCTTGAACTTCGTGCTTCTGGTAACGATGTTTGCGCTCCTTATGCAGAAAAATATCCAAATGCTCAATTCTTCGCAGGCAAGAAGCCTTGGGAACAGAAAGTGGATATCGCTATGCCATGTGCTACTCAGAATGAGGTTAGCAAGGCTGATGCAGAAATGCTCCGCGACAACAAGGTGCTTCTCGTGGCAGAAGTTTCTAATATGGGCTGCACTGCAGAAGCTATCGACCTCTTCATTGAAAACAAGATGGTTTATGCTCCAGGTAAGGCTGTTAACGCTGGTGGTGTTGCAACATCAGGCCTTGAAATGACTCAGAATGCTCAACACATTTACTGGACTGCAGAAGAAGTAGACAAGAACCTCCATCAGATTATGAAGGACATCTACGGTCAATGCGTTAAGTATGGCAAGGAAGAAGATGGCTATATGAACTACATGAAGGGCGCTAACATTGCAGGCTTCATGAAGGTGGCTAACGCAATGATGGGTCAAGGTGTGATCTAATATTGTATAGATTGCTAATTCTTAAATATTCGGCGGCGCTTGCTTAATTGCGAGTGCCGCTTTTTTAGCGGCTCAATAGAGATTCATGAAATGGCTCCTGTGATGGGCTTGTGAGTTGACGTGCTTAACAATACGGTGTTTTATGTAATATTGCTTTTAAAGAAAAAGCCACGGCAAATCTACCGTGGCTTAATATTCGTTTGTGGAAAGGAAAAGTTAGAAGTCGAATCCGTCTTTTTCCTTTGCTAAATTGCGGAAATAGAGCTTGCCATCCTTGAATTCTTGAGTCGCAATAAGGGTTGGCTTAGGGAGTTTCTCGTAGTAGCGAGAGATTTCGATTTGCTCGCGGTTTTCAGAGATTTCTTCCAAGTTGTCGTTCATAGATGCGAACTCTTGAAGTTTCTTCTCCAAATCACTTTTCATTTCAGCGGCAATTTGGTTGGCACGCTTGCTGATAACAGTGCTACTCTCATAAACATTGCCTGTTGGTTCAGCGAGTTCGATGAGGTCGTTTACAGTAGTTGTCTGCGGTGCGTTAGTCTTTTTGTAATCCATTTTTTATTGAATCTTATGTTGTTGTTTTTATTTGTCGTTCACATGTTTGCTCGCAATCTTGAAGATGTTGTCAGCTTCCTTGCGATTCTGGCTGTCAGGGTAATCGTTGGTGAATGAATAGTATTCGTCGATTACAGTGCGGAAACGTTCTTCCTTCTTTTCGTCCACGCTCTCGCTTGCTTCGTTGTAGCGAGCTTTGAGAATGAGGAATTCAAGCTGCTCTTTATATTTGCTATAAGGATAATCCTTAATTGCGTTCTTCGCTGTGATTACACAACTTTCATAGTTGTTGCCCATGTAGTTGCCGAGGTTGAAATACAGCGTCGCATTTTGCAATTGCTTTAGCACAAGTTTGTCTTGGAGCTCAAAGATGGCATTTTGTGCAATCGACACCTTGTCGCTCTTAGGGAAATAATCAAGGAAAGCTTGAAGTTCTTCAATCGCTTTCACTGTTTCGCTTTGGTCGAGCTGTGGGTCGGGCGAATCAAGGTAGTATCCGTAGCCAGAGTAGTAACGAGCGAGCTCTGTGTATTGGCCTTTAGGATACTGTGTATAGTATTGCTTAAAATATGAGCCAGAGTTGAGGTAGTCCTTGTTTTCGTAATAACTCAATGCGAGAAGGTATAGGGCTTCTTCTGCTTTAGGAGTGCCACGGAACACAGTGTGGACATCTTCAAGAAGGGTATAGGCTTGGGTATACCTCTTTTGTTCGAAAGCTTGCTTTGCGAATTCGAATTTGTAATTATAGTCGGTGCTCTTGAGCGCTTTGTTATATTCGCCGCAACTTGTGAGCAGTGCTGCCGCACATAATATTGTAATAATTCTACCGGTCATTGGTTGTGTCAAAAAAAGCGTTTTTGTTCTAAACTGCAAAATTACTCATTATTTACAAGAAAACAAGCGTAAAAACTCAAAAAACTGCTAAAACTACTGACAAAAACGCAAACTATGCTTAAAAATCCCAAAATGAAGTGTTTTTTTAGTACTTTTGTGATGAAAATGAAAACTAAACAGAGAGAAATAGAATTGCTGGCACCTGCACGTGATGCAGATATCGCGATAGAAGCGATACTGCATGGAGCAGATGCGGTGTACATGGGACCGGAGAGCCACGGTGCCCGTGCTGCTGCCGGTAATTCGACTGAAGATATCGCTCGTGTGGCCGCTTTTGCACATCAATTTGGCGCCCGGGTGTATGCTACCGTTAACACGCTTGTGTATGACGAAGAAATTCAGCGTGTTGAAAATTTGATTGCAGACCTTTATTCGGCTGGAGTTGATGCGCTAATTGTGCAGGATTTGGGCATACTGCGAATGAATATTCCGCCAATATCCCTTCATGCCAGCACACAGTGTGATTTGCGCACACCGGAAAAAGCAAAGTTCCTTGAGAACATGGGCTTTTCTCAGTTGGTAATGGCACGAGAACTGTCGCTGAAAGAAATTGCCGACATTCATAATACTGTGCCTCAAACTCCTCTTGAAGCATTCGTACATGGCGCTTTGTGTGTAAGCTATAGTGGCAGATGCCAGGTGAGCCAGTGCTTAAAAGGCAGAAGTGCTAACAGGGGTGAATGTGCTCAGATTTGTCGCCTGCCATTCAACTTGCTTGATGGCGATGGTAATGTGCTTGAAAAGAACAAACATCTGCTTTCGCTTCGCGACTATGACGCAAGTGGCCATGTCGAAGAACAGCTTGAGGCCGGAGTGTCGTCGCTAAAGATTGAAGGGCGGTTGAAGGATTGCAGTTATGTGAAGAATGTGGTGGCATATTATCGCCAAGCTCTTGACAAGGTGATTTCTGCTCATCCGGATAAATATGTGAGAGCATCGTATGGTGTGTCGGAACATACCTTTGAACCTAATTTGTTGAAGAGCTTTAATCGTTCATTCACTACTTATTTTTTGACGGAACGCAATCCGAAAAATGGTGTAGAAATGGCTTCGCTCCGAACTCCTAAATCGCTTGGTGAACCAATTGGAACTGTGCTGTGTACCAGTGGGAAAACTGTAAGAATCTCAACTACAGCTAAAATATCAAACGGCGATGGTTTGAGTTTTTTCGGCCAGGATGGTGAATATGTAGGTTTCCGTGTGAATAGAGTGGAAGGGTCCGATTTGATATTAAAGGATGTGATTTCCATACAAGCGGGTACTCCAATCTTTAGGACATACGATAAGGCGTTTGATGATTTGCTCAGAGGGCAGTCGGCCTCGAGAAAAGTAAAAATAGATGCACGCATGTGGTGGGCGAATGATTTGCTGAATCTGCAGCTATCTGACGAACGTGGAAATCGTGTAGTGAAATCTGTATCATGTCAAAAACCAGAAATGTCGAAAACTGACCAGGGGCCTCGTCAAACTCAAGCAATAGGAAAACTGGGTGGCACAATATATCGTCTTGATAAAGCAGAAGTGGTGGGTGAGCTTTTTATTCCGTTGCCAGTGTTGGGGCAGTTAAGAAGAGATGCTGTCGGATTGCTTGAACGTGCACAACGAATTACTTTTATACGACCACTCCGATTGCCAGAGCAGAGAGATGCGTTGTGCTTTTCAAAGAATTTGACCTATTACGACAATGTTGCAAACCATTTGGCTAAAGAATTATACAAGGATCACGGAGCAGAAATAGTTGAACCAGCATTAGAGTGCGAGATGCCTGAAGGTAATCCAACTGTGATGCATACACGGTATTGCATACGTCGCGAATTGGGCGCATGTAAGAAACTGAAAGGGGGAAGGCGACTCCCTGAAAAACTGCTGCTGCAAACTGGTGATAATGTTTTTGAAGTGCATTGTGATTGTGGCAGGTGTGAAATGCGGATTACTTTGAAAAATTGACATTTTCAAGAATTGTAGGAAATAAGATTTTACGTATGGCTATGAAGGGCGACTTTCATGGCTTTATGCGTAATTTTGTGAGAGATAATTACGTTGATTATAATATTTATTAGTAATTTTGCAAAAACATAATCTAAATAACTATTATTACTAACAATTATGATGACTTTAACAAAGAAAGTCTTTGCCTTGTTGCTGATGCTCGTCATGAGTACAACGGCATTTGCAGAGGTGAAGATCTGGTCCCACGCATGGGATACTTCAAAATCAAGTGGTGGTGAGGGTTTCTATCATCTTTCAGATAATAGCGAAACCGTGCAAACCACTATGCTTAAGCAGTTGGAGTGGACATATAGCGGTAATACATCTGTTACCGCCTACACAGGCACTGCAGGTCAGTATTTTGGCTCGGCGAAGAGCCCTGTGACACACGCCACTCTTACAACTTCGAAGTTGCTCGGTAAAATCCTTTCTGTAAAGATTGAGGCTAAAACCAAAGATGCTGCGCAAGAAGTGGCAATTGGTGTATCGGTTAACGGTGTTAACTATGGTGATGCCGCAAATCCAACAACAGAAAAAGCTACCTACACATTCACCCCTGCTGGTGATGCGCAGGAAGGCGAGATTTGTATTACAATGGACCAAACTTCAGAAACTAAGGGTATTATCTATTTCTTTAGTATGACTATTGAATATGATGGCCCTGGTATTGTGAAGCCAGATCCAAAGGACCCAGAACTCTCATATCCTCTGACAGAGGTGACCGTGGAATCAGGTGACAATGCCACTGCCAACTATTTGAACAACCCATACAAAGTGTCGCCAATCACTTACTCTTGCTCTGATACTGAACTTGCTGTGATTGGTAGCTCTGGTAGCATTTTTACAACAGGCAAAAAGACAGGTACCGCTACTGTGACTGCAACTTTTGAAGGAAATGATGATTACAAAGCATCTACTGCTTCCTACACTTTGGTAGTGGTGCCAAAGCCTGTGATTCCTGCCCCAACAGTCTCTCCAAATGGTGGAACATTCACAGAACCAGTGACAGTGACAATCACAAGCGATGACCCTTTGTGTAAAGCTATCTGGTATAGCACAGAGCTTACTGATGTGGAAGATATGGGCTATGACGAAAAGACCATTATCGTGCCAGGAAACACTGCCACAGTGACTATCGACGAAACTTGCACATTGCTTTGCGTGGCTGTGGGTGACAACAATATCGGTTTGCCAGCCACAAGTCAATTCACAATGAATATTCCACTGAAGGCTGATTTTGGCGCAGAAGAAAGCTCGGTGACCTACTATTCTCAAGGTTGGGATAGTGTGGATGAAGCTTCAACATGGAAATATTATGGCATCAACGATAGAACTTGGACACTTGCTTCAAGCGCCCCATTTGCCAATGTTCCAGAGTTTACTACTATTGACCCAAGCAGCAAGTATTCTCTTACGATTTACTATGCATCAGATGCTCAGCGCGAACGTGCTGTTTCTCCAGAAGTGGAAGTACAAGCCAACAGCAAGGCTGAATTCTATCTTTGCTTTGAAGGTGTATGGTTGTATTCTGCAAACTTGAAATTCATGGTTAACGACCTCACCGATGGTACACAGACCACATTGTTTGACGCATTCAAGTGGGCACAAGCAAATGAATTTACAGGTCCAAGCTGGGAAAAGTTTAGCTTTGATTTAGCGAAGTTTGCTGGTCACAAGTGTACATTTGAATTCATCTATGATGGTACTTATGGCGAAAGCATGGCTATCGACAACTTCAAGATTAAACGTGAAGATTCATCAGAAGATGCAAAAATCAATATCTTTGAAGGCGAAGTAGTTCACTTTAAGGATCTCTCACAAGGTCACCCAACAGCATGGGAATGGACCATTGAAGGTGTGACTCCATCTACTTATACTGAACAAAATCCAGTAGTGAAGTTTGACAAGGCTGGTAAGTACAATGTGAAACTTACAATCTCTAAGGATGGCGAATCTGCAGAAACCACAAAGGCTGAATACGTGGTTGTGAATGTTGCTGCGCCTAAGGCTCACATCGGTATTCCTGAAGGTGCTTACTATTCTCCATACGCTTACGCATTCGTGCCAACCAATGTGGCAATGCAATATAACGATCTCTCAACAGGTACTCCAACCAGCTGGAAGTGGAGTTTTGAAGGTACAGACGTAACTGAAAGCGCTGAGCAAAATCCAACAGTTACTTACCTCCAAGAAGGCAAATACGGTTTGGAACTTGTAGTTGCAAATGCAGCTGGTTCAGATCGCGACTTCCTCGTTGAGGCAATTCAAGCAGGCGGCACTCAAGAAGTGTGGAATATCTCTCCTGATGAACTTGGCAATATTGGTGGCATTTCACTCGGATGGTATGGCTACTATGGTGGCACCAACTGGGTGGGCATGAAGGCGTTCGCTGAACGCTACCATGCTCCAATGGTGGAAGCGAAAGTAGACGGCGTGACAGTGTACTTTGATAATGCCACAGCAGCAAATCAGGATGCAGAAATCACTGTAAGTCTATGCTTGCCAGATGCAACTGGCATGCCAGGCGAAGTGCTTGCAACCGCAAAGAAGAAGATTTCAGAGTTGGCAGTTGATCCTAATGAAATTCTTCCAACTAAGTTTATGTTTGAAACTCCTGTAGATGTTAAAACCGACTTCTTCGTAGTGGTTGATGGTTTCCCACAAGGTGACACCGACAATGTGAACATTCTCGGTGTAATGCGTAGCGAAAACGCTCGTAACAGTGCATATCACCTCCTTGAAGATGAAGATGCAAACTACAACTCACTTGGCACCTACACTTGGTATGAAAGTGTAGACCAACCAGTTTCGTTGTGCATTGCTCCTCAAATGAGTTACGAAGCACAAGAACCAACCAGCATTAATGATGTAAACGCAGTCGACGTTGTTAAGACCGGTGTTTATGATATTCTTGGCCGTAAGCTTGCTGCTCCACAAAAGGGCTTCAACATTATTAACGGTAAGAAAGTGATTATTAAATAATCGGGATATTATCGATAACGATAACAATTGATATGCAAGGCAGGAATTCATTTGGATTCCTGCCTTTTTTAATGGTATTTCATGAGGCATTGGTGAATATTGCACCATGCACCATTTGTTTAAATTCGATGCCGTTTATTTATGAGTCAGAGAACGCTTAGTCGCTCAATTTGCTGACGAGATTGTACCACACGATGACGATGGCGGCAAATGCACTTCCGATGAGGTTGGAAGTGATTGTGCAGGAGAGGGTGTGAGTGCCTATGATGAAAAAATTGAAGCATAGCATCAACACAAAAAGAGTCACGAAATTGAAGAGTGCTTTTTTAGGGTTTTCTTCTTTGTGCAGTGCTTGGTTAGGATGAGAGTTTGGCCAATGCAAAATGCAATTAGAGTGGTGGCTACTGCAGCCAACATATATTCCGGTATGTCATTTTCTGTGATGATTCCAGTCACAGCAATGATAGCTCAAAGAGTCAGTAATGACCAATAGATTGCGATTGACGCTCTCTTTCCGTAATGGGTGTTTAGAGTTCGTCGGCAGCGTAGAGGAATTGGAAGGGTGGCTGCTTGTAGTCGAAAATTTCGTCGTCGCGGAAGAAACGCTTCAATTCCACTTGTGCAGTTTCGAGTGAGTCGCTTGTGTGAACAATATTTTCTTGGAACGACATGCTCAGATCGCCGCGGATAGTGCCGGGTGCTGCTTTGCGGCCGCTGGTGGCACCAGCCATTTGGCGAACTACTTCCACAGCGCCAACTCCCTCGTAGCAACACACGATTACGGGGGTAACCATCATAGCGTCTTTTAGTTGCTGGAAGAAAGGCTTGCCTGCATGTTGGGCATAGTGTTCGCTCATTTGTTCGTCGGTGAGTTGACACATCTTCATGCCAGCAAGGCGCAGCCCTTTTTGCTCAAATCTTTTAGTTACTTCGCCCACCAAGCCTCTTTGAAGGCATGAAGGCTTTAAAATTACTAATGTTTTCTCCATTGAATGATTATGTGTAGATAAAAAATACGATTTCAGAATGCAAAGTTAATACTTTTCTCGCTAACTAATCGGCTCCAAAAAGTTTTAAATTCAGTAATGCTTATAAATTGCTTGCTTTGTAGTCAATTCTGAATTCTCGAGATTTTAAAAGTTGCAGATGTAGTGTTCTATTTCTGTTCGTCAGCCAAATCGTTTTTGTGCCAAAGAATGGCAATAAACACCAAAAAGTATCCTGCCAAGCATACGATTGGGGCCACAATAATACGTCGTGTAGAAAATATGTCTGGTTCAAATTTAGCAAATGTGCTTGCCGGGCCAGTCATGAGCACAAGTCCTATAACAATTAAAATTAATGAAAACGTGAACAACACATAGTTTACTGGAGAGAATAGTTGTTCGTTATTGCTTGCTGAATTTGTTTTTGAAGTTTTCATATTGTTGAAAATATTTTTTGACTAAAGTTTTTCTTTTGTTTTTTTCTGCGATAAATAATGCGTGTTTTAGTGTCTCCATCCATTGTCTTTCAGAACTTCTTGAACGCTTGTCGCCTAATGATATCTCCCAATTCAGCCACTCTGAAGAACGGAACAATAGATTCGAAACAATCTCATCGGCTTTTTTAACGTCACCAACTATATAGTAACATTCTGCCATTGCTAATGCGTCGTC
>JAKSMA010000034.1 GCA_024400895.1 Muribaculaceae bacterium
AAAGACGGCAATGTAGTGACAGACCCATTGCTGAGAAAAACCAAGGATGATTGGTACCGAGTATTGACAAGCGAACTCACAAATGACGATGAACTTCGCAGCCAGTTCCTTAATGATGGTATTTGCATTCCGCCAAACCTTATTGTGGTGGGCACGGTGAACATGGATGAAACCACATTCTCGTTCTCTCGCAAGGTGCTTGACCGCGCTATGACTATTGAGATGAATGAAGTGAACCTCAAAGGAGGGCTTTCCCATCGCCATGAGCAGATAGGTAAGCTTGGCAATGCCGAACTTGTGGGCAATGCCGTGGAGGGTGTTGATATTTACGAGGCTCACAAAGATGTTTGCGACAAAGTGATTGAATATCTCCAGGCTGTGAACGACAAACTTTAAGGTACTCCATTTAAGATAGCCTACCGCACGCGCAACGAATTTTTGCTCTATGTGGTGAACAATCTTCCTTACAACAAGGATAAGAAAGGCAACGAACTCGCACAAGATTATGTCATTGCCCGCGCACTCGATGAGATTACCAACATGAAAATTCTGTCGCGCATCGAAGGTGATGAAACCAAGGTAAACGACCTGTTCCACCACGATGCATTAAAGAAAACTGTGGCTGATGCTCTCCATGCGGTTTGTGAAGAATACAAGACCGAAGAAGCCGTATCAATAAAGAAACTTGACGAAATGAAGAAGAAACTTGATGGTGGCTACACCAGTTTCTGGAGCTAAAAAATGGAACTGCTGAAGATTAAGCATCAGGATTTTGACCTATTCATTGAATGCGGAAAATTCAATGAAATTTGGGGCAAAGCCAAGCGTAATGTGGGAGAGGATAGTCTTACTTCCACTTACACTTGGAGCGACGGTGTGGAGTGGGTAAAACGACTGCCTGATGATGCCAAAGAAATAGCTATCAATCAGGGCGAGGCAGCTCCCGCCATCTTCTTCGACAATACCGACTATCCCATTTGGGTGGAATTTCGTGAATGGGTGAAGCATGCCCGCTTTGGCTCGATGCTGCAAGCCGACAACGAGCGATTCAGTTTTCACCGCCGCGGGCGCATTCTCAGCGGTTTCCTTAATTATGGCAACGAGATTGGACGCAGCGAGATCAACCTGATTTACGAAGTTGAAGGGCGGCAGCGCCGGTTCACTTTCGGCTACGAAGTGTTGAGCACAAAGCTCAATTATCATGAGCATTGGAAACAGATAGTAGCAGATATTGAGGCTGAATACCGCATGCTGTCGCTCGACTACATGAAGCGCACCTTCCATGGCTTCAATCCCGACACCAATGGCGAGCGTCCCGACTTGGTGTGGTGGAGTGTGTTTGAAGGCGAGCAGGAGAAATTTGTGAAGGCAGTGCGCAGCATCATCGACCGCCCACGCCATCGTATGCACAGTATCAGCACTTATCAACGCGCCGACAAACTGCAGCGCATCACCACGAACATAGAGAACGAACTGGTGGAACACCGCAGAGAACCCGCTCACCTGTATCGTGTGGAAGAACAAATTCCGAGCAACGACACGCAGGAAAACCGATTCTTGAAGTATGCGCTCGGTGAAATTTCGAAGAAATATAATCAATTGAAAGAACGCATTGAGTCGCTAAAAAACACGAGCGAAGAAATGCGTAAAGAAATGAACAAGATGCAAGCCACGCTGAAGCACTTGCAACACAATCCGTTCTTTCGCACCGTAGGCCGATTCAAGGGGCTTAACCAAGAGAGCCTTATTTTGCAAAAAGCGAGTGGATATAGCCAAGCCTATCGCACATGGAACCTGCTGCGCCGAGCATATTCACTCAACGACGGCATCTACCGCTTGCAGACAAAGGATATTGCCACACTGTATGAAATATGGTGTTTCATTGAGGTGAGCCATATCGTGAAGGAGCAGTTGCACTTGGGCGACGAAGACGTTGACCACCGCAACCGAATGGAAATGAATGGCATTTTCACTTGGGAGCTGGGCAAAGGCGAACATTCACGCATTTTGTTCAAAAAAGATAATGTGGAACTTGCTGAACTCGTTTACAATCCAAAGCACACCGATAAAGTGAACGACAATATTTCCATGGAAAACATCTATGTTGCCACTGTGGCGCAGAAGCCCGATATCGTTTTGCAACTCACAAAAGATGACATGAGAAAAGGCATGAAAATGACCTATCTGTTTGATGCAAAATATCGCATTGATGGTCGCGACAGCCGTGGCGTGGACACTCCACCAGAAGATGCTATCAATCAGATGCACCGCTACCGCGACGCCATCTACTACAAGAGCCATTCTTCTGCCGAATTGAAAAAAGAAATCATTGGCGGTTACATCCTTTTCCCCGGTGATGGTGCGCCTGCTGATGTGGAAGTGTCGAAATTCTACAAAACCATTGATGAGGTGAATATCGGGGCATTTCCTCTGCGCCCCAAAGATAAGCACAACCGCTACCTATTGGAGCAGTTCATAAAAGAACTCATAGAAAAACCTTCAGCTGAAATTGTCACAGAAATGATTCCTCAAAAGGGCGCCTTTGTGGAAGTTGGTAATCGTGTACTGGTGGGTGTGGCAAAGAGGAGCAACCGAAAGGGATATCTTGAAAGTTTTGAGGATGGAACGGCTGACTTATATTACACCGGTCCAAAATTTCCCACAACCATTGCATTGCACAATCTGCATTTCTTTATTCCGTATATTAAAGGAAAAGGGATTCGTGATGTATATGAGGTGGTGAGGGTGCGCACTATCACTGCTCAAGAAGCAAAGCAGGATGACTCGAATGGTGATGATATGCGTCTTGCATTTGAATTGAAATTCAACAGACGGCTTTTTGCTGAATATCAAAAAATAGACACAAGTAAAATGATAAACTATACATTTATAGATACCACTTTCGACCAGATTTCGGGGTATTGATTGGCGGTGGTTACATAGTGAAGGGGGATGGTTTTTTTAGTAAAAAGGGACGGTTCCTTTTTACTAAAAAAATTGTGTAAATATAAGAATATCAGTTGGTAAAGCTGATTTCTCTGGCTAATTAGAACCGTCCCCTTTAGCCATATGGCTGATAGGTTTTCGGTTTGTTGATTGGCGGTGGAGTAAACAAAATTTTATACAAATAAAAGCGACGGAAATGGATTCCGCCGCTTTGTTATTTTGATAATGTTTTAAAACTTGTTTAAATCATTATACTTCCTTTGGGTTAGGACCATATTGGTTAGGACCTGGCTTGCTGTCGCTGATACACATGATCAATGGAATCAAACCACCAATACCACAGAGGAGGCAGAGCCACAACATGTGACCGCTCTTGCCTACATCGTGCAAGCGGCGTACCCAAACTGCGAGAGTAGGGATAAGGAGAGCAAGTGAAATAAGACCGAATACAGCGAGACCAAGATAGAAAATAGTGTCGAATGATTCAGCTTGCGCCAAAACTTCATTGTATTGGCTCATGTCTTGGAGAGCGGCAGCTGTGAGTTCTGCAACTTTAGCTGTCTTCCATTGAACAAGTGCAGACATACACCATGATGGGATGCAGGTGAGGAGATAGAACCACCAAAATTCTGAACGGCGAGCACGGCCACTGAATGTCGCATACTTTGCGAAACATGCTTTAATAGCTTCTAAAAAATTCATTGTAGTTTATAAATTTAAAAGTTTATAAATAGGGTTAGTAGAAAATCGATTCTATGTAAAAATCAAGGACGAATTTGATGAAGCCTTTAGAATTGGATGCGCCGCTTTTTCTATAACAGACGCAAACTAATAAACCGTTTCAATATGTCCTACAGATTCTCTTCTGCAAATATAAATATATTGTAAATATTTTGCAAACTTTTCAGCGAAAATGTCAATAAAAATACCAATAATAGTGTTTACTAATAAGAAAAAATGTGTGTGGGGGTACGCTTCCAGACTAATGCGGGCTGAAAGTCGGCGGTATCAAATCAAGTCTGTGAGCACGAGCGACCCTCTTCGAGGCTCTGGCATTGGGGCGCATGGCCTTATATCACCAAGCTGCGCTTCGTATCGCTTCGCTCTACTTGCTTGCATGGTGTTTAGCACGATGTGTCGTCTCCGACGACTTG
Organism: Muribaculaceae bacterium; assembly: GCA_024400895.1. GTDB lineage: Bacteria > Bacteroidota > Bacteroidia > Bacteroidales > Muribaculaceae > Sodaliphilus. The sequence goes on from JAKSMA010000034.1 coordinate 4,101, forward strand.
CGGTTTGGGGAGGCTGCGTTGTATCACCAAGCTGCGCTTCGTATCGCTTCGCTTTACTCGCTTGCATGGTGTTTAGCATGATTCGTCGTCTCCGACGACTTGCGGTTTGGGGTGGCTGCGTTGTATCACCAAGCTGCGCTTCGTATCGCTTCGCTCTACTTGCTTGCATGGTGTTTAGCACGATGTGTCGTCTCCGACGACTTGCGGTTTGGGGAGGCTGCGTTGTATCACCAAGCTGCGCTTCGTATCGCTTCGCTTTACTCGCTTGCATGGTGTTTAGCATGATTCGTCGTCTCCGACGACTTGCGGTTTGGGCGGCTGCGTTGGTTATTCTTTGTTGGCGATGAAGGAGAGGATTGGGGCTGCTGAGCCGTCGGGATTCTCGTTGATGTAGAGTTGTACCATTCTGGCTCCAGACTGGTGGCGATAGCCTATAATGTCAGCCGCTTCTCCCTCTGCCGATGAATGGCCGATGACCATTCGTTGCATATCATACGACTTCTGGAGCGATTTTAAGATAGCAGAGAACTGTTGGTTGGCTGTTTCCTTCGGGGCTGACTTGGCGCGGAAGGAAATGCAATACAGTCCGTTGCCGTCGAATTGGATTTGCAGATTTAGCCATCTGTGTCCCAGGAAATTAAAGCCTGTGGTGTCGGCTGTGGCAAGAATCTTGAGCTCGCTATAGTCGCCGTTGTCGAGCGGAATGGTGTCGAAATGATTGTCGGCTTGCCCCGATGCAGCATCCACAAAGTGCTGCGCATAGAGTGCGTCGAGCACGGCTTGCTTTTGTTGGTTAAACTGCACCGTGCCGAAGAAGGTGTCCTGTATGTCGCTCTCGCTCTTGCCGGAGTTGCAACTGATGCACACTGCGGCAATGAGGAGAATGGAGAAAATGCGAGATATCATTGTTGTCGGTTATTTTCTGCGTCGTTTAGATGTATTCTTCTTTTTGGGTGCGGTGAGCGTTTTGAATTGCTTCAGCACATCGCACTTCGAAACGAATGTTGATACTTTCTGTGGGTTGGCGTTGTAGAATGCAAGCAGGTTGTTCATCTCGGCGAATTGAGGCGTTTTCTTATTCACTTTCAGCACAGGGGTGTAGTTTTTACCCACATAGTCGGTGTAGATTAAATCCTCGCCTTGAGGGATGAATGCCAGCGCATAGAGCGCCTTTTCTTTCAAGCGGAAATTTTTAGAGGCGGCGGGTTTTTTTAGCAAGTCGATGGCTTGGCTGATAAGCAACGCCTCATTGCGATAGCGAACGGTGTCGTAGATGCTCACATTGTAGCGGGTGAGATACCAGCAGTCGCCCTTGTAACTTGCCTGATAGAGGAGTGATGCCAATCGGTAGGCATTTTCTTCGGTTTGTGGCGCGTTTTCGAGTTTTGCCACTTCGCGGCAGAAGTCCAACTTTTGGTTAGTTTTCACCTCTGTGGCTTCTTCATTTACCGATTCCACTGCTTGATGTCCCATCCATCGCTCCTTGTTGAAGTCGCGGCGTGCCATGTAGGCGCTGATGCCTTGCTTTGCGATAAGGCCCAGTGGCACCTTTTCAAGATATGGAATGGCTGCTTGGAAATTGCCTTCGCGCATTAGCTTGGTGCCAATCATATCGTTGTAGTCGTCATCAGTGATGCATTTGTCGACATCAGAAGCCAGCCATTTTTCCAGTTTGGTGCTTTGCTGGCCTTTCATATATTTCTTGTATCCCATCAGTTCGTCGGCAGATAGTTCGTCGATGGCATCCCAGAACACGCTTCCCGCAGTGAAAGGCTCATTGTCGATGTGGAAGAGGTCGTAGGCGTTGTATGCGAATGCAATCAGGTTGGTAGCCAGCCCATAATTGCCTTTCTCCATAAAGCCAGGGTTGAGATTGTCGAACACAAAGCGGTCGATCATTTGTGAATAATGCCAGTCGCCTTGACGATGTCCTTCTTGTGCTTTTTGTCCCAGCCATTTGAGCTCATCGTAAAGATAGTCGTAATAGTCGTTGGTGGGCACTACATGCTTGCATTTTACTGCCAAACGGCAAACACGCGCGTTGTCTTTCATGCGGTCGGTGCCGTCTAATTGCATCGCCTTTGTCAGCATGGTAAGGGCGTCTTTATCGTTGCTCAGCATGCTGTTGAGGTAACCTGCGGCTGCTTGCCACATGGCAGGACTCTGTGTCTTACCTTCCGAAACCACCTGCTTTGCAAATTCGATGAATTGCTTGATTTCATCGTTGTAGATAGCTGTGGCTTCCACTTGCTGCATCACCTCGCGGTCTTCTTTGTTGTCTTTTGTTTCTTGTGCGTTGTTCACGAAATCCTGAACGAGGAAAATCAGCGTTGCAGAATTTGGATTGGCTTCATATTCGCTTTTGATACCCTTCAGGTTACGCTTGTCGCGGACAAGCCACTTGATACTCGGCATGTCGCCAAGTGCTCCGTAGATTTTGATGGCGTCGTCGCGCTTGCCGTCTTTCACCAGCGCATTGGCATAGAGGCCTTTCATCATATCGCGATACACGCTTGCAGGCAATTTATATGCAGTGTTCACCCACAGCTTTTTGTTGAGTGCCTCTTGGCCGAGCGCCAAATTGCATCGCATTTCGAGCAGAGTGTATTGTGGTCTGTATTTTTCACCCTTATAGATGCGAGCGCTATTGCGAATGTCGCGAAGTTCCTTTTGATATTTGGCCACATCCTCTTTTGAGGGGTAATTCCATGCATTAGGCGCTAACTTTTCGCTTATCTGAAGATATTGGATGAGTTTCTTCAAATAGTTGATGGTTTCGGTGTCGTTTTTCTTCAGCGCGGTTTGCACGATGGAGTTTTCCGACTTGTTGAATTCTTTGAGGTTGACATCGCTGAGGGCGTCGACTTCCCATTCAATTTCTTTCTTTCCGGTATAGTCTTCCCAGTATTTCACCATTTCAGTCTTGCCTACCTGCTGCCACTGAGTGGTGGGGTAGACACTGAAGACAAAGAAATGTGGACGAGCGAAAGGCCCGCAAGCGAAAGCTGCCACCACATTGGCAAGCAAAAAACTAAGGACGATAAATCTTTTCATATTCGTTATGATTGTAGCGTTTGATATTTTCTGAATTGAGGTCGTAGACGATGACTTGGTCGTTGATGCTTGGAGCGTAGGATGCCACTTCCTCTCTTACGGCTTCGATGAGCGAGAACGGCACTTCACGCACCAGTATCTCATCACCAGGATTGATGTGAGCCGAATTTGCATCTTCGCCAGGTCCTGTGGTCAGTTCTCGGCTGCTAACAGCCATATAGGTGTCGGCCGATTGGCGTCGAAACAGGGTGGTGTCGGTGAGGTCGGCATCGTAGGCAATGGCCTTGAATGTGTCGGCGGCAAACAGCAGTTTCCACCCAAACGCCGGATAAGCGGCACATAGCGGCAAATCATAGTCGACCAAATGTTTCAAATAAGGCTCAATGGCCGCCATGTCGAGAATCGGGTTTTTGCAATTTCGGTCGGTGGCATCGCCGGTGTTGTAAAGCATGAGCGCGCCGTAGTCGACGGGCGGAGGCGTCATTCTCAACTGATGTAGGCGTATGGTGGCCGACAGGCGGATGCCTTTTTCTTTTAGCAGCGTTCGCGTCTGCTTCAACAGGTGGAAGTATGCCGATTGGCTGTTTGCAGTCCAGTCGCAGTCGAGTTGCACCTCTTTGATAGGTGGAATTCCGTTGGTTTTGCACATTTGCAAAATGCGCTCCACCAGCAACTGTGGCAGTGCTTTGAGGTCGTTTTGCAGACAATTCTCGGTGATAAACACTGTGGGCACCACTTCCAGCCCGTGTGGGATGCTGTCGGTGAATTGGAGTGTGGCATTTGGCTGTACGCCTTCTTTCCCTCCAGGCACCACATCAAAGAAACGAACGAAGATTTTCTTGATTTGATGTTCGGCAAGAAACTGCCACTCAGCCGAATCGAAATGCAGAGTGGTGCGCCAATAGTACACCGAACGCTCAGGCTCGGGCACTTTGCCCACTTTGTGATTACAACTTGCCATCGTAATCAGTGCGAAGAGTAAAATCAACCATCGTTTCTGCATATTCATTGTCGGCATCAGCCTATTCATCTAATTCTTACAAAAGTAGGCAAAATTTCTTGAGTTTTTTGTAATTTTGTGCAAAATATTTCAGAAAAATGAAGCAAATCAAGATATGGATAGAGGCTATCCGCCTACGCACTTTGCCAGTTTCGGTCAGTGGTGTGCTCATAGCCGTGGGATTAGCAAAATTTAATGGACAATTTCGCCTTGTGCCCTCGCTGCTTTGCGTGGTGTTTGCCGTATTGGCACAAATCGTGTCGAACTTGGCCAACGAATATTTCGACTTCAAGGCCGGCACCGACAAAAAAGGGCGTGTGGGTCCACGACGCGGTGTCACCGAAGGCGACATCACTCCATCCGCGATGAAGAAGGCAATGATTGGCACCCTCGTGGTGGCATGCCTTGTGGGCTTGAGTATGCTCTTGGTGGTTGACCCAGGCGAAGGTTATGCCAATTGGCTCATGCTCATTGGTGCGGGTGTGCTGATTGCTATTTTCGCCTTTGCTTATAGTGCCGGGCCATATCCACTCAGCTATCATGCTTTAGGTGAAGTGACAGTGATGGGCTTCTATGGCCTTGTGCCCGTGATTTTTACTTATTATGTGGTGGCGGGCGTATTTCATCCGTTTGCTGTAGTGGCAGGCATTGCCATCGGATTTATGGGAGTGAACGTGCTCTTGGTGAACAACTATCGCGATGTGGACGACGACCGCGACGCCGGCAAGCGCACCTCGGTGGTGGTGTTTGGACGCAAATTGGCAGCTTTTGCTTATTTGCTCAACGGACTGCTTGCCATGTCGATTCTCGGCGTGCTTTGGATTCGACTCTATTTCGCCTCTGGCTGGTGGTTCTTGTTGCCAATGCTTGTGTATATGCTGTTGCATTTCATCACCTGGCACACGCTAAAGCATACCGATGGCGCAGCGCTCAACCCATTGCTCGGCGCCACAGCCCGCAATATGCTCATCTTCACCCTCCTCCTTTGTGCAGTATTGCTTTTTTAGAAAAAGAAGCGCATATTCCGCCCCTCTAACTTCTAAACTTCTAATGTCTAACTTCTTTTTAGTGTGCTTTTAGGACGAAGCCGCCGCCTTGTGCCATGTGCACGTTGAGAGTGGCGGGCACTTTTCCTGTGGTCTTTTTGAAGTCTTCTGCATGTTTGTTGGCGTTCGCACCGTCGACAAACAGCTCCATCTGCTTGCCTTCAATGAAGCTGAGGTCAAGCGACACACTTCGAGCCTTCCAGTTGCTGATACCACCCACATACCAAGTGTCGCCTTTGCGGCAAGCTTCAATCACATATTCCCCGATTTTTGCAGCGAGCACGCGGCGTTCGTCCCAAACTACAGGCACTTTTGCGATAAAGTCGAGACATTCTGGCTCTTCCTCATAGTTGGTAGGGGTGTCGCAAAGCATGTTGAAAGGTGAATCGAAAATCAAGTAGAGCGCCAACTGGCGGCAGCGGGTGCCTTGGCTCATGGGTTGAGAATGGCATGGATAGTAGTTCTTCTTGGTGGCGTTGCGCATAGCGCCCTGGGTGTAGTCCATCGGACCCACCACTTGGCGGATAAATGGTAAGAGTGTTTCGTGGCGCACTTGGTCGTATCTTTCAAATTTACTCCATTTCACTTGCTCCTGCCCAGCCACAGCCTCAAAGTTGAGCACATTCGGATAGGTGTAGGTCATGCCATTCGGCACAGGTGCACCATGGAAATCGCAGAACAAATGATATTTCGCGCAAGTGCTGGCAGCCTTTTCAAGGAATGCCATCATCTTCTGGTCGCAGCGGTCCATAAAGTCGATTTTAAATCCTTTCACGCCCATTTCGCTATAGTGGCGGCACACATTTTCCATGTCGCGTTCGAAAGCCTTATATCCAGCCCAGAGCACGATGCCCACACCGCGCTCTTCGGCATATTTCAGGAGCATAGGAAGATTGATTTCCGGCACAATTTGCATCAGGTCGGCTTTCTTGTTCACTGCCCAACCTTCATCCAAAATCACATATTCAATGCCGTTTTTGGCAGCGAAATCGATGTAGTATTTATAGGTGTCGTTGTTCACGCCAGTGGCAAAATCCACGCCTTTCAAGTTCCACGCGTTCCACCAGTCCCATGCCACCTTGCCGGGCTTTGCCCAATCGGCTGCCAAAACAGGGGCGTCGGCCAAAAGTCGTGGCACCTCAGTGGTGAGCAGGTCGGCATCCTTCTCGCTCACGAGCATCATCTTCCATGGGAAAGTGTGTGTGCCGGCAGTTTTGGCGATGTAGTTCTCCCATTCATCCACAATCATCTGCAGATTGTTGTGGTCGCCTTGATATTCGTGTTTGGGGTAGGGTGGGAAGTAGCCCTTCACTGTGTTGCCATCGCAGGGCAAGAGGAACATGCCGGGATAGCTGCGCACATTGTAGTCGCCAAACAGTAGTTTTTTGCCATTCTCCAGCTCCACCAGCATAGGCGAGAGGCCAAGGTGCTTGTGGTCGAGTTCGGAAATTTTCTTATACAGATAGGTGTTCTCAAACGAACAGTAGGCTTGGTCGCGCAAGTCATCGGTTTTATGGTGTGAATTGGCTGGTGCTTCATAAGCCATACAGTCGGCAGGCAAGCAAAATTCCACCTTCTCGTCGGCAATGGTCAGCGAATCGCGAAAATTAGTCACGAAGCGGTATGCCACGCCCAGGTCGTAGGCACGGAATTCTACGGTGTATTTGCCATAGTTGAGCGTCAGCGTATTGCATTTTTCGCTCTTTGCGGCCTTTGCCGACTTGTATTTTTCAGCCGCCAGCACTTTTCCGTCGGCCATCGTCATTCCCAATCCCGAAGGATTCAGCACCGCAGTGCCATCGTGTGTGATAGAGAATGAAGTGGCGGTTGCATCATTTTCGATGCTCAACTTCAGTTTGCCGTTTGGCGAAGTGAGTTGAATGTTTTTTGCCAATAGAGGCAGTGCGACGCACATCAGTGCAAAGGCGAATGTATATTTTTTCATAATTGATGGAGTTTTACTCAAGCAAATTTACGAAAAAATCCCTGAAATTGAAAAAGGTTTCCTATCGCTCGTCATCATAGTACATTGCAATTTAGGGAAAATGATATTTTTTTATGAAAAAAAGTGCGTTAAGTGGTTGATATTATGAAAAAATCTATACCTTTGCACAGTAAATATACAATTATCACGGATTACTAATTTTATAAACTTCTAATAATACACAATTTTTATGAAAAAAAATTACGCAAAATTTATCGTTTCAGCAGCTGTAGCTGTTGCTTCTGTTTTCGGCGCTCAAGCTGAAGAAGTAGTTGTTCTTCAAGAAAACTTCGACAAGCTCGAAGCTCTCACTGATGAAGGTGTTCACAAGTATGGTAAGAATCCTTGGACTGGCGCTGATGCTGAAGGCGTTAGCTATCAGCCAAACTATTCAGGTATCCAAACCGACGGTAATGTTGACGACCTCAACGGTTGGAGCTCTCGCACCACTTATCTCTACGCTTGCCAGGGTTTCGTTCGCATTTCAAAGACCAACTATGCTGGCGACCTCTTGTCTCCAAAGTTCTCTGCTCTTAACGAACCAACCGACGTAAAGCTCTCTTGGCAAGGTATCGGTTACACTTCTAATGTTTCTCTCAACGAAGACGGTAGCTACAAGAGCGGTGGCGTTCACGATTATCAATACTACCTCGTAGCAGTGCTTGGCGCTGGTGAAATCGACGGTGCAAAATTGGTTGACGCTAAATATCTTGACGAAAACAAGGGTGCTATGGACGTTAAGGCTTACGCTGTTAACATTCCTACCGACTGCTTCATCACTATGGACACTCTCCAAGCTTGGAGCTTCGAAGGCACCAAGAACGAAATCACCATCAAGGGCGCTACTGCAGAAACTCAAGTTGTTTTCTTCTCAACTATCCCAGCTGTGAAGACTACTGCTTATGCAACCGACGCTATGCCTATCGCAACCGACGCTCCTCACGGAACCAACAACAAGGTTAACCGCGTGGTAATTGACAACATCAAGGTTTCTTATGAAAAGGAAGTTACTGGTGTTAACGACATCAACGCAGCTAAGGAAGTTAAGGCTCGCAAGGTGATGGAAAATGGTCAAATCTACATCATCGCTGGCGACAAGAAGTATAACGTAATGGGTGCTGAAGTGAAATAATCTCACTCCCACTTAAATACTCACAGAAAAGCCTTCCCAATCGGGGAGGCTTTTTTGTGTCCATATCCCTCTATTATCTCAAAAAAAATCATTAGGGCAATTGGCGATATTTTGTTTCTTATTGGCATGATTTCTTCTATCTTTCGCTCACATAGGAGCCCCTATGCTCATTCAGGATAGCGCAAATCCTGCCACAATGATAATCTAAAATCTTATCCATGTCCTAATGAATTTTCTGGGATTATTCCAATTTTCAAACTGTTGGACTTCCTTTTTGTAACATGCGTGTAAAAAAAACGGAAGAATCGCTTTCGTATTTAAAAATTATGTGTAATTTTGCGTGTTATTATACACGTGTTATTATTCAACCTTTTTAAAAACAGATATTATATGAAGAAAAATTACGCAAAAATGTTCGTATCTGCAGCTCTCGCAGTTGCAGCTGTGTTTGGTGTTCAAGCACAAGATGTAGTTCTTGAAGAAAACTTCGACAAGCTCGAAGCGCTCACCGACGCTGGTGTTCACAAGTATGGTAAGAATCCTTGGACTGGTAAGGATGCTGAAGGTGTGGAATATCAACCAAACTTCACCAACATCCAAAAAGATGGCAATGTTGACGACCTCAACGGTTGGAGCTCACGCACCACTTATCTCTACGCTTGCCAAGGTTTCGTTCGTATTTCTAAGACTAACTATGGTGGCGACCTTTTGTCTCCAAAGTTTGCTGCTCTTACTGAAGCAACCGACGTTGAACTTTCTTGGCAAGGTATCGGTTACACTTCTACTGTTTCTCTCAACGAGGAGGGTAGCTACAAGAGCGGTGGTGTTCACGATTATCAATACTACCTCGTAGGCGTTATGGGTGGCGGTGAACTCGTTGCTGACAACGTGCTCCACAACGTACAATACGTTGACGATGCTAATAACGACATCTTCATTGACTGTGCAGTGATCAACATCCCTACCGACTGCTTCATCACTATGGACACTCTCCAAGCTTGGAGCTTCGAAGGTACAAAGAACAAAGTTACCATCAAGAAGGCTACCGCAAACACTCAAGTAGTGTTCATGTCAACTATCCCAGCAGTGAAGACTACTGATTACTCAACTCCTGAAATGCCAGCAGCAACCGACGCTCCTCACGGTGTGAACGTGAAGGTTAACCGCGTGGTTCTCGACAACATCAAGGTGGTTAAGGCTGGTTCTTCTGCTGTTAACGACATCAACGTTGCTAAGGAAGTTAAGGCTCGCAAAGTGATGGAAAATGGTCAAATCTACATCATCGCTGGCGACAAGAAGTAT
>JAKSMA010000035.1 GCA_024400895.1 Muribaculaceae bacterium
AGCCAAATCGCTTTGTTCACCTTCCGTATTAACCACCTTACTGAGCACTTAAAAGTTAACCGCAAGGACTTCGGTACCGAGCGTGCTTTGACCGCTTTGGTAGGTAAACGCCGTCGTTTGCTAGATTACTTGAAGGCAACGAATATTGAGCGCTACCGTACCATCATTAAGGAACTGGGTGCGTAACTCGTCATCTTCGGTAAGCTCGCTTGTCAGCACGCGGTACCAATCGTCTTTGCTCTTTTTCAGTAGTGGGTCGGTCACAACAACCCCATCTTTATTTTTGCGGCTCTCTACCACGCTGAGATATTCTGCGAAATATTGCTCTACAGGGGCAAGATTCATTTCATCAAGACAAAGGAAGTAAGGAACACCCGGTTCTTCCCATGCTTTCGCAACGAACTTCAAGAAATCTCCCGCAACAAACTTCTCACCATCAATACGACTTACATAGCCGATAAGTTCGCTTGAATCATGCCAGTTAGGTTTCACCTGCACCATCTCAAAATTCCTCGGCTTGTGGTCCTCGTATTCCTTGCTACCGACTTCCCAACAAGCACGAGCCAATTCACGAACAATGCGACTCTTACCAGTACCTGAAATGCCAGCAAGCAACAAAAATGGCTTCGACTTAATCGCAGCAATATAACGACGATAATCAGAATTAGATTTCGCTTTTGTGATATATGTTTGTGTTTTTTTTGATGAAAAAAAATCGAGAAAATAGAAATCACCTAGTTTCGAGATTGTAATATAATTCCGTCCATATCTTTCTATTGCTTCCTTTGTTATTACATCGCCTGGTTTTACAGACAATCTATTTCGAAGATAAATACCGATTAAAGTATTATCATCTGGTGTCTGAAGAGCATGTCCGTTTACATTGTCTTTTTGAGCTCGTGTAAACTTTATATTTTGGTTGTCATCCGTCCTAATAAAGAAATGAATTCCATTGTTTGGGAAAAAATTACTATTGTAAATTTGCTGTGGTAAGTCTAAATACGCTTGATTTTTATTTCTTCCTGTTCTATTTCCCCAATTGATACCATATTTGACTTCACCTTTGTCGTCTAATAAAGGTATTGTGAATGATTCAAATTGTGAAGAAACAAGTTGTAAAAATTTTCCAAGGTTATCTCTGTCAAACTGTATTGATTGACAAAGAGCATTATCTGAATTGGAGTATGTGTCTAATTGAAATAGTCCTCCATTTTCAGATTCAGATATAGCGAATGTTGCGTTAGTAGCTTCTTGAGCACGGATGTTCTTGTCAATCCTTGTGATTGTGTCAACATTAATTCTTGCCATAGTAACGTTAGTTTAGAAATCAATATTGCTAGGTGTCGATTTGTACGGGTCTCCTGAAAATGTTTTTAAAATTGCCTCAAAAATAATTCTTGCGCCTTCGGGTGGAACAGCCATTCCAATTTGTTTTCTGACGGATTCTTTATTACCCTCAAAAACAAAATTGTCAGGGAAAGTTTGAAGCCTAGCTCTTTCCCTGTTTGTTAAAGCTCGGTTTTCGCTGTAATGATAAATATGAGTTCCGCCACCACCCGAACCTGTTACTGTATAAGCAGGTTTGGTTGGGTCGAGGCGTTTGTAAATTTGGCTGATTTTAGCTCCGCTTACGTTAAGTTTCAACTCTTCTGGCAAGTTAGCAGTCCACGCGTTTTCTCCAGGTTTTATATGTTTCAGTCGTTCTATTACTAACAGAGATTGTTTTGTCAGTTCATTATTAGCTGCATTTGAAGGAATGGGAGGGTTTTCAATCGCGTCCTTGCAAGTTCTTGTTTTATATTCTTCGGGGCTGGGTATTTCAAATTTAAAAGGTAAATCTTTACGAATACCTACAATGATGACCCTATGACGGGCTTGAGGAACACCATATTCTTCAAAATGATAGAGGTTGGGGTATATTCTGTAGCCTGCCTTTTTCATTTCTGAAAGAATAAGCGTAAAAGCTTTACCTTCATTTGCTGATTTTAATCCGCCAACATTTTCGGCTAAAAACCATTTTGGTTTATAAATTTTCAATATTGAAACTCCGTAAGGAAATATAGGACCATAGGGCCCTGAAAGCCCTGTTTGCTCTCCCACAACAGAGAAATCATTACATCGGTATCCAAAATCCAATGCATCAATTGCACCCAAATTTTTCAAATCTAATTCTCTAACATCACCGTATATAACGCTGTCAGGAGAATCTGGACAGATATTTCGTGCATATGTTTTACAAGTTTGGACATCAAAATCATTAGCCCATTGATGAACTATTTTAAACTTTTCATTTTGCGCAGTTATTGCACCCCAAGCCAGTCCTCCGGGGCCACAAAACAATTCTCCTAACCTGAATACTTCTTTCACCTTCGCTTTTTTATTTTTAAAAGCGTGGTGGCTAATGACACAAAAACTGCGCAGGCTCTGGACAAGCCCTCTTAGAGTTTATGCAATAGCCATCCACGCTGTGATTAATAATTCAGTTCACAACGTGACAGCGATGCATCAAACTTCTCTAAGAATTCATTCAGATTGTCCAGATCTGCGCAGTAGAGGTCGACGTCTTGCTCTCTGTCTATTTCTCGCTATCTATAGGGGTAGCAACCTACAAAAAAAGTGGGCAACGCATCATGTTCGCCATTGATTCGAGGTCCTGAGAAACCCTTGACTGTTGACGAACAGATACGATTGCCCACGTGAGAGTTTGTATGTATATACACCCGTAAAGCGTGCCGTGAGGACATAATTTGCCCTCTCTGACACACTACGGGGATTGTTACAATAACTCACCCGTGGCATCTTCTCTGCATTTGTCATTGACAATCAATTCAGGAGATTCTCAGGTTCCGAATCATCAATTGACAAAGCGTTGACGACGCCTTTTATGTTCATTTTTGCTCCATTAGTTTTACGCCATGATGAGCCTCAGGCGATGCAAACGAGCGTCGGTCGACGGCTCGCATATTGCACTTCACAAAGTTAATAAAAAGATTTTAGAAATAAGAAATTTGACTTTTAGAAATAAGAAAAAAGCCGCCATGCCGAAGAGTCAAAATGACTAAAAGTCTAAGAGTCCAAGAGTCTAAATGTCTAAATGTCTAAGAGTCTAAAAGTCTAAGAGTCTATAAGTCTAAGAGTCTATAAGTCTAAGAGTCGAAATGTCTAAGAGTCGAAAAGTCGAGAGCACAATATTGAAGGGTGGCTCGGTCCGAGCGTTCGACATTTAACACACTGACAACCATGTACATGTAAAATAAACGCTTGAGTCAAGCGTCCCTACAAAACATTGTACACATTCCCATATTTTTTTGTTGCCGTAGGCTCTTTTTGTTGCAGAGCACTTTTTGTCACAGCCGTTTCCTGGCATGTCGGGCTACCCGACATTGTCTGTGGAGACGCAAATAGAGCCAAAGCTTGCTTTGGGTATAGTTGCATCTCTACAGGCAAGATGGGCTGAAAGCCATCAGGAAACGGCTGTGGTTTTTGATCTACATTTCCACCGAATCGTTGTGAAGATGTAATAGGGAGCGGTGGTTTTATTTTAGGAAGAGGCAGGCGTCGCCGTAGCTGAGGAAGCGGAAATCGTGGTCGAGGGCGTAATCGTAGAGTGCGCGCCAATTGTTTTCGCCCACAAATGCCGATACCAAGAGCAGCAGTGTGCTTTGTGGCTGATGGAAGTTGGTAATCATGCCACTGATGATACGATATTGGAATCCTGGAGCAATCATCAGTTGGGTGCTACCCATATATGCGTCTGCATTGTGGCGGTCGAGGTAGTCGACGATGTTTTGCAATGCCTTCTTGGTGGTGATTTCGCAAGGTGTGCTATAGGGCATCCATTGCTTCACGGTGAGCATTTCCTCGTCGGCATCAGGGTTTTCCTCCAAAACTTGTCCCACATAATACAGGCTTTCAAGGGTACGCACGCTTGTTGTACCCACTGCCACCACAGGACCGTCGGTGTTTATCAAGTCCATGAGCAAACTGCGCTGAACGGAAATGAATTCGTGATGCATTTCGTGCTCACCGATGCTCTCGCTCTTCACTGGCTGGAATGTGCCGGCACCCACATGGAGCGTGAGTTCGCGGCGGGTGATGCCACGCTTGTCGCACTCAGCAAGCACCTCATCGGTAAAATGCAAGCCTGCTGTAGGAGCTGCCACGCTGCCATCGATATGGCTATATACCGTTTGATAGTCGGCAGAATCGGAAGCCTCTGTTCCACGATTCAAATATGGAGGGATAGGAATTTCGCCAATGGCTTCAAGGATAGAAGCAAAAGTGACATCGCCATTCCAAGTAAACTCTATTTCAAAAGAATTGCCACGACGCTCGCCACGGTTGGCTTCCACGGTCACGGTCTTGCCCTCCACTTCCAGTTGTTGAGAAAGCGGACCTTGTTTCCAACGCTTGCTGTTGCCCACCAGGCAAAGCCAAGTGCACGACTGTGTGGTTTGGAATATGAGTTGGTAATCGGCAGGAGCCACTGGCTCGAGGCAGAAAATCTCGATTGTGGAACCTGTGGACTTGCGGAAACGCAAACGCGCATTAATCACGCGAGTGTTGTTGTAGACCAGCATCGCTTTTTCGGGCAGCAGACCCGGCACATTGTAGAAATGGCCTTCACTGATTTCGCCACCCACATTGTAGTGCAGCAGTTTGCACTGCTCACGGTCGGCAAGTGGGTGTTTAGCAATTCGTTGGTCGGGTAATGGATAGTTATAGTCGCTAATGCGCAGATTGCGCACTTTGTCAATAGTGTTCATTCTCTGAATTCTTCGTATTATTCGTAGCCTTTGCGGCGACCTTCCTCAAGCATTTTCTTCACATCGAAATAAAAGCCTTCAGCCTTGCTATCGTCGCGTTTCTCCACTTTCACATAGTCGATACCGTCTTCAATTTCTTCATGGTCAATAGCTTTGAAACCAAGGAAATTCACGATATCATATTCATGCATAGGGCAAATCACCACCCACGGATGCTCCTTCGTGCCATCGCCACTGGTCATAATGGCGTTGAGCAGCAAACGAATGTTTTTACGGAATATTTCATAACGCGTGTGTTTCTTTTTCGCCTTTAAGGCATAGGCAAAATACTCCAATTGCTCGAAGTCGAACATATTGTCGTGCAGCGAGAGGTCGGCATAGTGTTCCAACGAGTCGCATTCCTCACGAGTAAGCTCCTTTTTATAGATATATTCCTCCACTTTATCGGCATAAATCGACTGGCGATAAGGGTTATAGTCTTCTTGGAAAATATAGCCGTAGTAAAGATTACGCATATCTTCGCGCTCAAAATTATTGTAGCTAAACGAGATGTAGCTCTTCAGCAATTTTGGGTAATAGAAGCGTGACTCGGGATTGGAAGTGACACTCTTCACACGGTTGAAATCAACCGGAATAAGTTCCTTCTTCTGCGCCGAGGCCTGGAGAGAGATTGCCATCAAGAGAATGGCCGATATTATAATTGAATGTAATTTCATACGCCTGAATAAAAAAAGCAAGTGCGAATATAAAACAATATTGATTCCGCGCTGATGCCGATGATGGCCACAGCCACTATCGCTGGCAGACAGCGGGCACAAAAGTACTGAATAAAGGTGGAACTGGCAAATTTAATCCATTTCCCGTGAGGAGTCCTGCTATAAGCCATCAAGCCAACTACAGCCCCCACAATCGTGCCGAGAAGCACATAATTAGGCCCCATCACTATGCCCAACAGCGCCCCCACCATCGAAGCAAGCCCGATGTAGAGGTTGCCAGTGTTGCGTCCGTCGGGTTCACCCTCTGGCTGATAACGGCGCAGTGCCACCACAATTGCCGTGGCCATTGCCCACATGGCAATTTTCCACACTGGCAATGTGGCCGGGTGGATATAGCCAGCCCAATAGAGTAGCATCATTGCGCACCACGCAGGCACGGCTGCCACCCATAAAGGCTTAATAGTGAGCACGAATGCCACTATCAGCAAGATTGAAGCTATAATGAGCAATATAATTGATAGAGTCATATTCCTATGTAAATAACAAGTAATTGTGCTGATTATTGCCCGCGTTAAGCAAGTTTAGCACAAATGCAAAAAATCATTGCACCGAATCCATGGTGTCGTCATCACCATCATTTTGTGGTGCGATGTCGTCGGGATACTCAATACGCTGGTGATACATAGAGCGCAAACGATTGATGAACGACTGCTTCACAATACCGATTTCACGCAAATTGATAGGTGCATCATTGAGCAAACCATCGTTGAGCTGGCTGGTGATGATTTTGTCAACCATATTCGAGATGGTGGTTTCGTCTGGATTCTTCAAACTGCGAGTGGCAGCCTCGCAAGCATCAGCCATCATCACTATTGCTGTCTCCTTGCTCTGTGGATTTGGTCCAGGGTAGGTATAAGGTGCGGGATCAATCTCCACATCAGGATTGGCTTTGCACGCCATGGTGTAGAAATATTTTGTGCGACCTTTACCATGGTGCTGCTCAATGAAATCGCAAATTGCCTTTGGCAACTTCGCTTTGACAGCACGCGCCATACCATCCGACACGTGATTCACCACTATTTGAGCACTCTGCACTGGAGCGAGGCTATCGTGAGGATTCACGCCATACTGATTCTCGGTGAAGAATGCCGGGTTTTCAATCTTACCTATATCGTGAAACAGTGCACCTGCGCGCACCATCTGCACATTTGCGCCGATAGCCGAAGCCGCCTCACAAGCCAAGTTCGACACCTGCAGAGAATGCTGGAATGTGCCGGAGCAGTGGGTCGACATTTCGCGAAGCAATGGGTGGTTGGTGTCGGACAATTCCACGAGCGTCATCGTTGAAGTAAAGCCAAACACTTTTTCTACCAAGAAAATGAGCACATATGAGAATGCCAGCATACCAGCATTGAGCGCAAACTTCAAGAAGTTGTGCCAATTGTTGAAAGGTGCTGCGGCATAGTAGTCGTATGCTTCAGTGAAGGTGACAAAGTTTTTGTTGATGGCTGTCATTGAAAGATAAACCAACGAATAGCCCAAGAACACGAAAAACGCACAACGCATCAAGTGGGCGCGGCGAGAAAATTCGTGCATCGACGCAATGGCGATGTTACCAATAAGGAACTGCATAACAATGAACTCTGCACGGTCTTTTGCCACGATAGAGCAGATTACCACCATCACCATATGGCTAAAGAATGCAGTTCGCGAATCGGTGAAGGTGGATATTACAATTGGAACCAATGCAAAAGGCACAAGGTAGATTTGCCACCAGAATCTCACCGAGAGAACTTCGACAATCACGATAAACAAGGTGATGAACACGATAAGGAATATCATCTTGCGGAAGTCGGAAAAAACGCGGTTGCGGAACAGGTACATAAACACATAGAACGATGCCAGCATCAGCGACACCAATGCACACTGGCCAAACCAACTTAAAGCATGGCTGCTTTCCTTTTCATTGATTTCCACAGTCTTGCTATAGCATTGGCCCAAAGTGTTGGCCAATTCCGGTGTCACGAAATCACCTCTGCGAATAATCACAGTTCCTTTCCTGACGATTCCATCAGGCAAGCGCGCCGATTCCACCATGGCATTGTATAGCTTTTGGCTTCTCGCCTCATCCTTTGCAAGGTTAGGAGCCAGGATTTCGTCGGCTTCAATCTCTCTCACAATCTTGGCACCTGGAGAATTGGGCGGACAAATCACGGCCAATTTCTTCAGCACTTGCTCAGTGGTGAAGAGATTTGCAGTGGCCTTTTTCTCGTCGTCTTCGCTGATATATTTGAGCTTGCGAGTATTTTCGTCGATAACACCCCTGTTTAAGCAATCTCTCACTCTTTCCACAATCGCTATTCTCTCCGACAATGACACTTCTGCATGAGCCTTCACGATGGTGTCGAGGGCATTGAGGCGATTCGTTTGGCTATTGTGGTCGAGGCGCTCGTAAATGGGTATAAACTCCTCCTTCGCCTTCTTCACAGCCAAAGCCGTATCGGGATAGCGGTCCACATCGAAGGGAGCCTTATAGTCTTCATAAGCCCATTTCGTGTCGACCTTGTAAGAGCGCAAACACTCAGGAATCTGTAGTTCCGTTTCGGGCAAAAAATATGTAATCAACAATATCGACAGCACAATGAGGCCGATATTCACAAGTATTTTGTATTTTTCGCTGTTCTTGTCCATTGACACATTTTCTGTTTTTTCCCGGCTTCTGCACCGGGAGATGAATCAATATTTTACCTTACACGCACTGCCGACGACACGCCTTTCACCTTTTTCAAGCGCTTGCACAGCTTGGTCACGACTTCAGTGTCGTCGACCTGTGCTTCAAGTTCGGCTTGAAACACACCTTCATCGGCGCTAATGTTGAGGCGTCGCATATTCAGCGACAGGTTGGTGGAAATCAAATAGATGATTTCCTGAAGGATACCCTGACGGTCGATACCTTCAAGGCTGAGTGTGACATTGAATTTCTTCGCCTTGGTTTCCCATCGGGTCTGCACGATGCGGCCACCATAGCTACTCTTCAAACGTGTGGCTTCTTCACAATCCATTTTGTGGACCACCACTTCGTTTTTATCGTTGATAAAACCGAGCACTGTGTCGCCTGGGATAGGGTTGCAGCAATCGGCTATGCGATAGTTGCTCTTGCCGTCGACGGTGCGCAGTTCATAGATTTTCTTGGTGTCGATTTTCCCTTCAGCAGCCACCACTTCAGTTTCGCCGGCGGCATTGGAGCGATTGCCAAAA
The DNA here is from genome assembly GCA_024400895.1 of Muribaculaceae bacterium. Classification (GTDB taxonomy): domain Bacteria; phylum Bacteroidota; class Bacteroidia; order Bacteroidales; family Muribaculaceae; genus Sodaliphilus. The sequence goes on from JAKSMA010000035.1 coordinate 8,741, forward strand.
GGATTCATCAACCTGTCGAGCAGGCCGCGTGACGCTGGTTTGAACACCTTAATCAAACTTGGCGAGAGCGCTATCTCGTTGTTGCCAATCATCTGATAGAGTTCGTCGCGACTCTTCACTCGCTCAAGCGAAACGATGCGGTTGATGTTGTCGCTCGACGCCTCCACCTCGTTTTCAACAAGGAATTGCTTTAGCATTGCTTCACCCTTCACAATCACAGCACGGCGGTCGTGACGAAGTGCCGCACGAAGACGGGTCTTGCCTTTTGCTGTCACCAAAAACTTATCCCACTCGGGATTAGGTTGCTGCGATTGACTGGTGAGCACCTCCACTTGGTCGCCACTGGCAAGTTTGTGGGAAATAGGCACCAGCTTATGGTTGATTTTACCGGCAATACAGTGGGTGCCGAGTTCGGTATGGAGTGTGAATGCCAAGTCGAGCACCGAGGCATCTTTTGGCAAAGTCACCAATTCGCCCTTAGGGGTAAACACCACAATTTCGCTGGCGAAAAGATTGAGTTTGATGGTGTCGAGGAAGTCGATTGCGTTTGGCTCAGGATTCTTGAGTATGTCCTCAATGGTTTGGAGCCATGCCGCAAGTTCGCTTTCTTCTTCACCTTCGCCGATTTTGTATTTCCAGTGAGCTGCAAAACCACGCTCTGCAATATCGTCCATACGGCGGCTGCGAATCTGCACTTCCACCCAGTTGCCGTCGGGGCCCATCAGTGTCACGTGCAATGCACGGTAGCCATTGGCCTTTGGCACGCTAATCCAGTCGCGAAGGCGGTCGGGATGCAGGCGGTAGAGGTCGGTGATTTCGCTGTAGATGTTCCAACAGATGCGCTTCTCGTCGGCTTCATTGTCGCATTCAAACACGATGCGGGCAGCATAGTAGTCGTAGACCTGCGAGAATGGGATATGCTTGGTCTCCATCTTCTTCCAGATGGAATAGTGCGATTTGATGCGAGCCTTGAATTCAAACTTCAGCCCGAGTTTTTCCAATCGCTCGTTGATTGGAGCAGAGAAACGGGCAAAAATCTGTTCGTTATGCGGTGTATTGGCCACAATTTGCTCCTCGATAGCCTGATATTCTTCCGGGTGCTCGTATTTGAAACTGAGGTCCTCCAGCTCTGTCTTGATAGCAAACAAGCCCAGGCGGTGGGCCAATGGTGCATAGATGTAGAGCGTTTCGCCTGCAATCTTGTATTGCTTTGCCGGTGGCATCGATTGAAGGGTGCGCATATTGTGAAGACGGTCGGCCATCTTGATAAGAATCACACGAATGTCGTCGCTCATTGTGAGCAGCAACTTGCGGAAATTCTCGGCCTGTGCCGAAGCGTGGGCGCCGAAAATACCACCCGAAATCTTCGTCAATCCGTCCACAATTTGAGCAATCTTCTTGCCGAACATTGCCTCGATGTCCTCTGTAGTATATTCCGTGTCTTCTACCACGTCGTGAAGAAGTGCCGCACAAATGGAGGTTGAGCCCAAGCCGATTTCTTGGCTCACAATCTGCGCCACAGTGATAGGGTGCATGATGTAGGGCTCGCCAGAACGACGGCGAACGCCCTTGTGAGCCTCACAAGCAAACTTGAAAGCCTTTTCTATAATCTCTACTTTCTTGCGGTGATTACTTGATAAATAGCCATTTAAGAGATTTTGATACGCATTATTTATCAACATCTCTTCTTCTTGTGGTGTCATTTTTACTGTTTCTGCCATATATTTCCCAATAAACCAACTACAAACTTACAAATTTATCGCGAAACTACCGCACTCTCACCCCCACTTTTTTATGCTTTACATGCAACGAATGCGTAAAAAAGCATAAAGAAAGGCGGCTTTGCTGTGCCGCCTTTCTCGTCAGAGTATGGTTTTTGAGAGTTTTTCTGAATGATTTGTTGGGTCGATTGGGTTATTTTTCGGGGATGCCGAAGGGCACTGATTTGATGTAGTTCATCTCTTGCACGATGCGGTTGCGGCGGCGGAGGAGTTCGCCCGACGGATTTTTCGAATCGCGCTTGAGCGGATTGGGCAGGGTGACTGCAATGAGGGCTGCATCCTTCTTGGTGAGCTGGTCGGGATTTTTGTCGAAATTGATTTTCGCCACGGCTTTCACGCCATAGATGCCGTCGCCCATCTCGATGGAGTTGAGATACACCTCCATGATGCGTTCTTTGCCCCAAATCAGTTCAATAAGCACCGTGAAATAGGCTTCAAAACCTTTGCGTACCCAACTATGCCCCGGCCAGAGAAATACATTCTTGGCGGTTTGCTGCGATATGGTGCTGGCACCGCGTTCTTTTCCGCCGTGCATAGCGTCGAGGCGAGCTTTATAGATTTCTTCAAAGTCGAAACCCTTGTGCTTCAGGAAGCGACCGTCTTCGCTTGCCACCACAGCCAATGGCATGTTGGTGCTCATTTTGTCGATGCCAATCCATTCGTGCTCAATCTTTGGCGAACGTCCATCGGCAATCTGCTCCACTGCCCTGATAAACATCAAGGGCGTGTAGTACACTGGCAACCACTTCAGTATCACCACCGCAGAGATGGACGACACGAAGAAGAAGATGATTGCGAACAATATCCAGCGGAATATGCGTCGAATGATGTACAATTTTTTTGACGTTAAATGTTAGAAATTAAACGTTAGAAATCAAATAGTTGAGATTGCTCTTCGTTTCATCAACTATTCCATTTCGGCTTTGATGCGGTGCAAAGATACCCACTTTCGCACAACCGCCCAAATTTATAACGATTTTTTGAACGCTTCCACCTGCTTCAGCGAAAAAATTTAGTAAAAAAGAACCGTCCCGAATTACTAAAAATTGGCTAAAAAGAACCGTCCCCTTTAGCTAATTTTCTGTTGTTTTTTGGTGGAGGTGAGGGCGTTAGCGCATAGCGCCGTACATCTTGCGGAGGAATTCAACGGGCACAGGCACGGGATTGTTGAGCAAGTTGGGGTGCTGGCTGGCTGTGACGAGTGCATCGAATTGGGCGTCGGTGAGTTGCAAGTCCTTCAGATCGGCGCGCATGCCGGTTTGCGATTTCAGCATGTCGATGGCATCGGCAAACGCATGGGCATCGGCATAGCCCAATTCCTTTGCCAGCGCTTCGGTGCGTGGGTCGCCGTTCTCTGCGTTGAAGCGCATGAATTCTGCGATAGTGAGGGCGCAAGCCTCGCCATGTGGAATGCCAAACAAATTGGTCAACGGATATGAGCACGCATGGCTGGAAGTGGTTTTGGGGAGAGCGAAACCAAGTCCTGCTACCACCGATGCTTCAGCCATCTTCTCTCGCGCCTCGGCATTGTCGGGCTCATTGAAAGCAGTGAGCAGATTTTGCATCACAAGGCGAGCTGCATGCACCGAAAGTGTGGCACACACGGGCTGGTGATGAATGCTCCAATACGACTCTACGGCATGGCAAAGCACATCAAAGCCGGTGCAAGCGGTAATGTATGGTGGCACACTGTGGGTGAGTTGAGGGTCTACGATTGCCAACTGTGGATAGAAGCCATCCGATGCCATTGGCGCTTTCACGCCACGCTGGTGGTCGGAGAGCACCGACACGCTGGTAATTTCGCTGCCTGTGCCTGCTGTGGTGGGCACGGCAATGATGGGAAGATGCTCCTGTGGAATAGCCTTGCCGGTGGCAAGAAATTCGGTGGAAGGCACATTCGCCAGGCCAAAAGTGGCAGCCGCTTTCGCGCAGTCCATCACACTGCCGCCACCGAGCGCCACCACGAAGTCGCACTCGTGTTCGCGAATCAATGCCGAGCAAGCGTCGCACTCGCTCACTTCTGGGTTTGGCGACACCTCGCCATATACAGCCACAATGAGTCCTTCCGAATCATTCACAATTTTTTCGGCCATGCCGCGCTTCACAAATGAGCGAGAAGTGACCAGCAAACCTTTCGTGCCGCCAAATGCCTTGATTTCGGCAGCCAATGTCTTGATAACGCCTGCTCCGAAACGGATTTCAACAGGCTGTTTGTAATTCCAATTCATGATTTTATACTTTTTGAGGACAAACTTTGCCCTTCTATTTTCAACAATGCTAATTTTCTTTCAATGCCACCGGCATAGCCTGTGAGCGAGCCATCAGCCCCCATCACGCGGTGACACGGTACGATGATGCTGATGGGATTGTGCCCCACTGCCCCGCCGACTGCCTGCGCCGACATCGCCGCTGTCCCATTCTCTGCTGCCACACTGCGCGCAATCGCGCCATAGGTGGTGGTGGCACCATAAGGTATTTCCCTCAACTTCCGCCACACTTGCTGGCGAAAAGCGGTGCCATCGGGCGCAAGCGATGGAGTGAAATCTGGCTCCTTGCCCGAGAAATAAATGTCGAGCCATCTTCGCACCTTTACAAAAATGGGCAAATCCACTTTCTCGATTCGCTCTTCGGGCAAGGTGGCTGCAAAATATTTCTGACCGCAAAACCACAGTCCCGTGAGCGCGACACCATCGGAAGCCATCATCATCTCACCCAACGGAGATGCGTATCGTGCCATATATGTTTTCTTCATCATCGGCGCATCCATCATTTAGAGCGGTCGCGCAGTTCCCAGAATGCCACAGCCGAGGCTGCAGCCACATTCAGCGAATCCACATGGTGGCTCATCGGTATTCGCACCACATAATCGGTGCTTGC
>JAKSMA010000036.1 GCA_024400895.1 Muribaculaceae bacterium
TTTTCCCCACGGTTACTCAACTGCTGGCTTCCAGCCAGAACATGGCACCTCTTTATGATTTGTAACTTTTTAGTGTGTTCCGTTTTAGTTCTCGAACAGCCTATGGAGGGACTCTGTTGGGATTTGGTGGGGATTGTTGTTTGCTCCATGTGGAGTTATTCGTCGGCGTAGTCGAATCCGTAATCTTTGCCGGTGAGTAGGGTCATATATTCTTTATATGTGATGTACTTACCACCCATCGATTTCAGGTGAGGCGTTTCTAATTGGCAGTCGATTAATGCCACACCTTCTGCTTCCATTTTGCGGGCAAGGAATATCAAAGCCAGTTTTGAGGCGTTGGGCACGAGCGAGAACATGCTCTCGCCACAAAATATATTTCCTACTCGCTCTCCGTATAGGCCACCTACAAGCTGGTCGCCGTCCCACACTTCCACACTGTGCGACACGCCCTCGTTGTGCAGGCGGGTGTAGGCTTCTATCATGTCTTCGCCCAACCAAGCTCCCATATCTTTGTCGCGTTGCGCCACGGTGGAGCACCCACGTATCACTCCGTCGAAATCTTTATCCCAAGTCACGCGATACTGCTGCTTGTTCATCAGCGTGCGCATCGAATGCGATATATGAATTTCATTAGGAAAGATGACAAAGCGTTTCAGCGGGCAATACCACATGATAAGTTCGTTGCCATCGAATGGATACCAAGGGAAAATGCCATTCATATAGGCCATGTGAAGGCGCTCCGAACTCAAGTCGCCACCCACAGCAAGCAAGCCGTCGTCTTCGCCAAATATAGGGTCGGGGAACCACAGTTCATCGTCGAGTTGAAAAATCATTGTTGTGTGTGTTTTATATGATGGTCAATTTGTTGTCTTTTAAATCCACGGTCACATTACCGCCTTTCTTCAGTTTGCCGACCAGCACTTCCTTCATCAACATTGTTTTCAATTGCTGCTGAATCACACGGTCCATCTCGCGTGCACCGTATTCTTTGGAGAATCCATTCACAAGCAAATGGTCGTGAGCCTTTGCAGTGAGTGTGATGCTAACCGACTTGGCTGCTAATTTTGTGTCAGGTTCTCGTAATTTTTTGCCGAGGATGAGGTCAGCCATTTTCTTGTCCATATCGTTGAACACCACGATTTCGCTCAGGCGGTTGATAAACTCTGGTTTGAAAGTCTTCTTTACCTGCTTGAGCATCGCACCACCAGCCGTAGCGGTAGAGGCGAAACCGAGACTTGCCTGTGCTGCATACTGTGCACCGGCATTGCTGGTCATGATGAGAATCACATTTTTGAAATGTGCTTTACGACCCTTGTTGTCGGTAAGCACACCATAGTCCATCACCTGGAGAAGGATGTCGAAGATATCGCTATGGGCTTTCTCAATTTCGTCAAGAAGGAGCACGCAGTCGGGGCTCTTGCGCACGGCATCGGTCAGAAGGCCACCGTCGTCGTAGCCCACATATCCTGCAGGAGCACCAATCAGTTTTGCCACAGTGTGTTTCTCCACATATTCGCTCATGTCGAAGCGTACGAGTTTCACTCCGAGTTCCTGTGCCAAAGTTTTTGCCACCTCTGTTTTACCCACGCCTGTAGGTCCAACAAAGAGTAAACTTGCCAATGGCTTGTTTTCGTCGGTAAGACCCGCTTTTGAGAGTTGTACGGCTTCAACCACCGTTTGCACAGCGCGATTCTGTCCGTAAATCACACTCTTGAGTCGGCCTTCAAGGTTTGCAAGATTCTTGTTGTCGTTCTGCTTGATGGCAAGCGCATCGATTTTAGAGATTTTTGCCAAAACATCTGCCACCTGCTTTTTGGTGATTTTCTTTCTTTTCTTGTGCTCCAGCTTCATCGATAAGGTCGAGCGCTTTGTCGGGTAAGAAACGGTCGGTGATAAACTTTGCGCTTGCAGTTACTGCATATTCAAGGGCTGCATCGTCGTATTTCACTTGGTGGTATTTCTCATACACGCCCTTCAATTCCTTGAGAATGTGGATTGTTTCCTCAATGCTTGGCTCTTCCACATCGATGGTTTGGAAGCGCCGAATCATGCCTTTGCTTCGTGTGAGTTGCTTGTTGTATTCCTCGTAAGTGGTTGCACCAATAATTCTCACTGTGCCCCCGTCGAGGTGAGGCTTCAGCAGATTTGAAACATCGTTGCCTCCTTCAGCACCTTGTCCGGCACCTACAATATTGTGGATTTCGTCGATGTAGAGGATGGCGCGCTCTTCTTGGGTCACGCCGTCGATAATCAATTTCAGGCGTTGTTCCATATCGCCACGGAATCGGCTTCCTGCGAGCAGGGTACCCATGTCGAGTTGATATATTCGGCAGCCTTGAAGGCGTTCTGGCACATTGCCTTCTTCAATTCGTCGTGCCACACCATATACAAGCGCGGTTTTGCCCACACCTGGCTCGCCAAGATGCAGTGGATTGTTTTTGTCTTTTCTGCAAAGCACCTGTATGGTACGGTCGAGTTCATATTCTCTACCGATGAGAGGATTGGTTTCGGATAGGTGGTCGTTGATACAAGTTACATATTTCTTCCACTTATTGGCCTGGCCAGATGGCTCCTCTGCCATTCCGTCGTCGAAAGGCTGTTCTTCTTGGGGATGGTCGTAGTCGTTGATATTATTTTCGTCGTCAACGCCAGAATCGCCCTCGTAGAAAGCAATGGCTGTTTCGAAAACGATTTTTCCGTCGTCCACATTTGTGTGCTTGCGAAGGAAGTATGCAGCCCACGAATCTTTTTGATTGAGCAAAGCTTGAATCATCATAGTGGCCGACACATGTTTGCGTTCAGCCATTTGTGCCAACATCACAGCTTCACCCATCAGGTGTTGCAGTTGATAGGAAGGAGAGCAGATTTCGTCGAAATTATTAGGGTCACCTTCAAATTCCACACCAGTTTCATTTATCTTATCCTCAAGTTCATCAAGCAAATCATTGATATCGAGTGCTTCATTGCACATCCATAGTGCATCTTGAAATTGAGGTAATTGGAGCAATCCGTATAACACGTGCTCTGGTGTGATGAATTCATGATGGTGTGCAAATGCGTAGTTGCTGCCATAATTCATGGCAAGTTGCATTTCGCGTGCAAAAGAAATTTCTTTTTCCATTATCTTTCTGTGTGTTTTATTTTGCTGGTTCTATTGTGATATTAAGTGGGTATCCGGCCTTGCGAGCGAGCTGCGATGCCTTGATTTGTAGTGTGTTGGCCATGTCGAAGCTGTAAGTGCCCACGATAGCGTTACCTTTCTTATGCACCTGAAGCATCAGCGCATTGGCTTCAATTTCCGATTTGTGAAAAACGGTGGCGAGAATCATCACCACGAATTCCATGGTGGTGATATCGTCGTTATGCAATACCACATGATACATTTTAGGCTCGTCGAGTTCAATTCTTGTGATTTCTTTCAGAGCCGAACCACCTTTTGTTTTAGTTTTTGGCATAGATATTATAGTGTTGTTGTTAGATTTTGACAAATCTTAGTTTTCTGTGTACCATTTGAAGAGCGCTTTCACGCCATCTTCAATTTCCATTTTATGGGTCCAACCGAGGCTGTGCAATTTTTCCACATCGCACAACTTGCGGGGTGTGCCGTCGGGTTTTGTGGCATCGAAAGCGATAGTGCCAGTGAATCCAACAGCTTTCGCAACGAGTTCGGCAAGTTGCTTAATTGTCACTTCTTTGCCTGTGCCCACATTGATATGGCAGTTGCGTATTTCGCCCAATGAAGGGATTGCTCCGCCACGGCCTTCGCTGCTGTTGCGGTCCACTTTACCATCGGCAGTGCCACCAAAGTGTACAGAAGAATACTTGTCGATGCCAATAATGTCGCTAAAGTCAACATTCAAGAGCACATGCACGCTGGCATCGGCCATGTCTTCGCTCCAAAGGAATTCGCGCAGTGGAGTGCCAGTGCCCCAAAGATTCACCTTGTTGTTCTCGATACCGTATCGATTCAGCACTTCAAGAATTGCTTCTTCTGAAGCCTTGCCATCGACGCCATTCACTGGACGCTTGTCCATATCGGCACGGATGGCATCCCAGTTGTTTTCGCCAATCATGCGAGCGAGATACACTTTGCGCATCATTGCAGGCATTACATGGCTATTTTCGAGGTGGAAATTATCGTTAGGACCATAGAGATTGGTAGGCATCACGGCAATATAGTTGGTGCCATATTGAAGATTGTAGCTTTCGCACATCTTCAAGCCCGAAATTTTTGCCAAAGCATATTCTTCGTTAGTGTATTCCAATGGTGATGTGAGCAAAGCGTCTTCCTTGATGGGTTGTGGTGCATTCTTTGGGTAGATGCAGGTTGAACCCAGGAAGAGCAGCTTTTTCACGCCGTGAGCATAACTTTCGCTAATCACATTGCACTGCATCATCATGTTTTGCATGATGAAGTCGGCACGGTAAAGCGAGTTGGCCATAATGCCACCCACATAGGCAGCAGCGAGCACTACAGCATCGGGGCGTTCTTCATCAAAGAATTTTCTTACTGCCAGTTGGTTGGTCAGGTCGAGTTCGGCATGAGTGCGTCCCACCAAGTTGTGATAACCTCTTTGCTCGAGATTCTTCCAAATGGCAGAGCCTACCAGGCCACGATGTCCTGCCACAAAAATTTTAGCGGATTTGTTAATCATTTTACGATGCCTTTTTCGAGATATTCTGCGAGGTTAACACGGATTTCGTCGCCGGCTTTTTCAATTGCCACTTTTGCCACATCGTGGTCAACCATGATTTTCACGAGTTGCTCGAATGATGTGCGTTGTGGATCCCATCCGAGTTCTTTCTTCGCCTTGGTTGGGTCGCCCCAAAGATTCACTACATCGGTTGGACGGTAGAAGTCGGGACTAACTTCCACGAGCACCTTTCCTGTGGCCTTGTCGATACCTTTTTCGTCGGCACCTTCACCTTGCCATTCGAGCTCGATGCCCACATGGTGGAACGCCAATGTACAGAATTCGCGCACACTGTGTTGTACACCCGTCGCAATGACGAAGTCTTCAGGTGTTTCGTGTTGCAGGATGAGCCACATGCATTCCACATAGTCGCGTGCATAACCCCAGTCGCGCAGACTTGAGAGGTTGCCCAAATATAGTTTTTCTTGCTTGCCTGCTTTGATACGGGCAGCTGCAAGTGTGATTTTGCGTGTAACGAATGTTTCGCCACGTCGTTCGCTCTCGTGGTTGAACAGAATGCCAGAGCAGCAGTACATATCGTAGGCTTCGCGATATTCTTTCACAATCCAGTAGCCGTAGAGCTTTGCCACAGCGTATGGACTGTAGGGGTGGAATGGCGTGTTCTCGTTTTGGGGCACTTCTTCCACTTTGCCATAAAGTTCGCTTGTGCTGGCTTGGTAGATGCGACATTCTTTTGTGAGTCCACATTGGCGAACGGCTTCCAAAACACGAAGCACGCCGGTTGCATCCACGTCGGCAGTGAATTCTGGAGAATCGAAACTTACTTGCACATGGCTTTGAGCGGCAAGATTGTATATTTCGGTTGGTCGTACTTGGCCAATCACCTTGATGAGGCTCATAGAGTCGCTCATATCAGCATAATGAAGGTGGAAATGAGGTTTTCCTTCAAGATGAGCAATGCGTTCGCGGAAATCTACCGATGAACGACGGATAGTGCCGTGTACATCATAACCTTTTTCAAGCAAAAATTCAGCCAAGAATGACCCATCTTGGCCCGTAACACCCGTGATAAGGGCAACTTTACGATTGTTTTCGTTCATATATTGTGTGATATTGTATTCCTTTAACCTACAAAGATACCAAATATTCTTTATCTTGACAAATCGATGTCACTTCCAGGGTTGGCCCAAGAACAGGAGAGCTGTGACTTTGCTCCTTTTCAGGGCATGAATCACGAGCAATGTGATGGCGATTACGCAGAATGCCACAACCATCGACAAGGCTGCCAATGGCACTGTGGACATGCCCATTTCCTTCAATGGCTCCTGGAGCATGGTAAGCGGGAACAGGAAGAAATAGTGGAGCAAATAAATGCCAAGACTTTCGTGTCCGAGGAAGTTGAAATATTTGGCAATGGCAGAAGGTTGGTGCCCTTCAGTGCGATATTCTTTGTTCGACCAAGGCTCAATCATGGCAATAGCCACCATGATAAGCGCAAAGTGCATCATTGGCATGGTGACGAATTGCAACTGTGTCCATATAGTTTCGCCTCCAGGCATGTCCCAAGGATAGGCGATGGAGTAGAATGTGACAGCAAATACAACCATTGCTGCGGTCAATGCCCATTGGTTGTGTACAAGTTGTTGGAATCCCTCTTTCAGTCGATGTGCCATCACGCCCATCATAAACACAGGGAAGAAGGATGCCAGCAGTCCGAATCCAGCATAGTCGACATTCGCCTCTTCATCTGCGAATGTGAGCGACAGGCCGATGAGCGCGCCATACACCACAAGCAAAACCAGAATTTGCACGAATGTATGCTTCAGTCGCTGCAGAATGGCACTGATAGGGATGTAGAGCAAGCACAATTCAAACAAGCAGAGCGTAAACCAATAGCCGTCTTTCCAGTAGGCGCGATAGAGGTCGGGCAGATTGTCGCTCAATGGCGATTCGAGGTGGCTATGAGGGAAATACCATACCCATAGCGGGGTGATTACTAAAAACGGAATGATGAGTTGAATGAATCGCTTCTTCAAGCCGGGTGTGAGAAAATTCTTCTCTTCGTTGGCTTTCTAGGTGAGGTAGCCACTGATGACGAAGAATACAGGCATGTGCACTTGTCCAATAAACTTAAAAAGGAATGCGGCATCAAGTCCACGCACGCACATGGTGAGTGCATGACCCATCACTACCAAGAAAATGGCAATGCCCTTCAGTAAATCGAAATATTCAATTCTTTGGTGAAGAAGGTTTCCGTTTTTGCTCATAGTTTTGATTCAGTAATGATTGTTTGTTTTATACCACAAATTTACACAAAAAAAAGCGATTTTCAGTGCTCCATCTGAAGTTTTGGAGAAATTGTTGTAAATTTGTTGGAAAATGTAATTTATGGCTAAGGAAATTAAGAAATGGACGACTCTGGAGTCGCGATACATCATTCAGCGACCATGGCTCACAGCACGCGTCGACAAGGTGCAATTGCCCGATGGACGAATCAATCCGGAGCACTATGTGCTTGAATATCCGAAGTGGGTGAACATCATTGCCACCACCACTGATGGGCAGATGGTGATGATTCGCCAGTATCGTCATGGCTACGATGAGGTGCTGGTGGAATTGTGTGCTGGTGTGGTAGAGGAAGGTGAAGCTCCTGTTGAGGCTGCCAAGCGCGAACTACGCGCAGAAACTGGCTATGCCGGTGGCCAGTGGCGCGAGGAGATGACGATAGGGCAGAACCCCAGCATTAGCGACAATGTGACCCATTGTTTCGTGGCTGAAGGAGTGAAAAAAGTTGCCGGTCAGAGCCTCGACGAAAGTGAGGATATCGAGGTGCTGCTGATGTCGAAAGATGAAGTGCTCAATATGCTTATCAACGATGAGCAAAAGCAAGCACTGATGGCAGCCCCACTATGGCGATATTTCTACGAAAATAAGTAAGACGACGGGTCGAAGAATCGGCTCGGCGAGTATGAATGATGAGATTTTATTTTGCTTCTACTGTGATTTGAGCACCATCGGAATGGGCTGAAAGCTGTGGCGCGTATTGGCATTGTGCTGTGGCGATGCCTGCGCTGAAGGTGCCTTCTGCGGTGACATATACATCGTAGCTGACGATGTGTGTGCCCTTGTTCAAGCTGGTGAAGAACAGGTTGGTTTGAGCGTCCTTTGTTTCTTGGAAGAAGTAACTTCTGTCCATGTACTTGTACCCAGAAATCTGGTCTTTTGGCTCGAAGCAAGCACCGCGCTGGTCGGTTACGGTCACGAAGTCGAGGTCTTTGTTGTTCTTGATGACTACGCGCACCTGAACTTTGTCGCCCACCTTGAAGTTGTGGTCGGTTGCAGGGGTGAGTTTGCCGTCGGCACCATAAACATGATACTCCTTGCGGATGCTCATTTCGGTGATGTCCTTTGCCTCAACCGAAGTCATAGGAGCCTTGTATTGGCAATATACAGCACCCCATGCAGGACTTGCACCTGTGCGGTCGATTTTCAGCGTTGCACCACTCTTGGCAGTGATGGTCTTGCGGCTATAGCCCACATATTCGTCGATGTGGCTAAATGTCACTTCTTCGCCATCGATAGTGATGCTTGGCTTCGCACTGCGGTCGAGCCATTGGCTGCCGGTGGAGAGGATTGCATAGATGGCATCGGCTGCAAGGCTTGAACTGCCCCAATCGTTGGATTGCTTCATCAGCAGAATCCATTTGCGAATTTGGTCAATTTCATCTTTCTGTGCCCCCACTTCATACATGGCTTCCAGAATGGTGGATGTTACAGCCACTTTGTCGAAGTAGCGCCAACCCATGTCAAGGTTGTCCCAATACATGCCCAGCTCAGGCTTGGTGATGGCGAACTGGCGGAGCGATTCCACGATGCGCTGTGCATCTTTCTTGTAGCCACCACGGTTGAGCGCCATTGCGTAGGAGGCCTTTTCGCCCATTGGCATTCCCTTCCAGTCTTTAGTCATGGCTGAGAGCGCCTTCTTCATCATCTGGGCATTGGCTTTTGGCATCGTTACACCGGGGAAGAGCGAACGGTTGTAGACGTATGAACTGAAACCACTATAGTTCTTCTTGTTGATTTTCAGTTGCTTGTTCCATCGGTCGAGCATCATCTTGTCGTAGAATACGAGAGCTTTCTTGGCGATGTCGTTGATTTCCTTGTCGTCCTTCAGATAGCCTAAATGCTGCAACTCGCCAATCATCTCAAGCACCGTTTCGGTGGTCCACAAATTGCTTTCGCAACCAGGGTATTCAAACCATGGGAAGCCGCCGTCGCTGTGTTGCAATCGTTTCAAAGCGTCCACAATTTTCTTGTGTTCTGCCGCCATCTTCTTTTCGTCGAAAAGTTCGATGAGTTTCGACATTCTCAGTGACTGGCGGTCGGCCTCGTTGATCCATGGAGAAGCCATCAAGTCGCCAATCTTCAAATCCTGGTTCTTGGCCAGCATCGATACGAGTGTGCTGTCCTGTCCGTCGGTCATCCATTGTTGGATGGCAGGCTTGATAAGTGGATTCGACTTTGCCACACCTTGTGCCAGCACCTCTGCAAACAGATTGTGGGCGAGGCTGGTGGCGATGTGGTAGTTTGGATTGTAGATGGTAGGCAATGCAGTTACGCAATACCAAACAGGATTGTCGCAATACTCAAGTGTCACGCGACTTTCCATGGGGAACTGAGGCATGGTCACTTCGAAGTGAGGCACTGCAGCGTCGACGAAGAATGGCGCGGTTTCGATGACAGGAGCAATGTCGGTCAGCACAGGAATCATCACTTGTTCGCCGTCGCCAAACGATTCATTGGCAGCCTTCACACGGAAGCCTACGAATGGAATGGTGTCGGGCACATTGAAGTCAATGCCAATCACTTCGGTGCCCTTTGCAGCAAGTTTGCCGCTGAAGTTTTTGGTCTGTATCACCTCTTGGGTGCGAGGGTTGAAGATTTCAATCACTGAAGTGAAAGAGGCTGCTTCTTCTGTAGCGTTCATCACATTGGCTTTAAGGGTGGCCTTGTCGCCTTGACGAACGAAACGTGGCAGACTCGATTTCACCATAATAGGCTTCTGGGTGAGCACCTCTTTGGTGATGGTGCTGGTGAGCATGTTGCTGGTGTAGCCAATGGCCTGCATTATCCAGGTGGTGTTGAACTCTGGTGCTTCAAATTCCACCACGAGGTTGCCGCCAGTGTCGGTTGTGAGCATGGGCTTCCAGAGGGCTGTTTTCACATCTGCCTCGCGGAGTTTGATGTCATCGAGTTTCTTTTTCACTTCCTCTTCTGGTGCTTCGGCGCTATTGTCGGCTACCTCAACTTCGTTCAAAACCATGGCTTTTTCTTCCACCATAGCCTTTGGCGCAGCCATCGCTCTCATCACGGGTGCTCCGCCCATTGCTAAATCCATATTGGCATAGAGCATGTGGTGGGGGAAGAAGTTCTGGTCGTAGAGATACAGTTCCGGCAATTCCAGTGTGAAATCTTCTCCTTTCGCCTTGTTTCTGTGGCTGAGGTCGAAATAGGTGAGATAGCCCAACGATTGGCCGTAGAGCGAGTAGCGTGTCTTCGACTGATAGCGTGCTGACAGATACCACTTGTTGCTACTGATGCTTTCAAGCGCCTTGTCGTACATTTCCAGCATCATCGCGCCCTGAATCGGACGGCCGTTTTTGTCAACGAATTGCATGGTCCATTTTTCGTGTTCGCCGGGCACGAGCTTGTCGCGGAACGCATTCAGCTTGATGTGCAATTTCTGCTCGTTGATTGACGAGATGAAGAGGTGGGTCACGTTTGTCTTCTTTTCTTTATACACATTGTAGAACTCAATTTCTATGTCTTCGTCGGGCGCCGATGGAATCGGGAATGTGAAATCGTGCAAGCCGCTCTTGTAGTGAATCCATCCCTGTTTCACGATGCCAGTGCGGCAAGTTGCCACATAATAGATGTGCGATTCCGGAGCCGAAACGCCGATGGTGGCATGTGCCACATTCTTGTCATCGACGCGGTATGATTCATTTGGAATCCACAGCGCGCAATCTTTAACGGGGGCGGTGGTGTCGGTGTTGCGGTAGATGACCACATGAGCTTCTGCTTCAATTTCTGGTTCGTCGGCCACTTGAACCACAATGTTATATTCGCCTGAGGGCACATCGCAGAAGTCGGCTTCCGGGTTGTCGGTCGTAAACGAGCTTGCCTTCACTGCATGGCCCGTTCCGTCTTCCAACGTGTAGGTGCACACGAGGCTCTTGTCGTTGTCGTCTGTGGAGTTGAAAACCACGGGGAGTTTCGCCTTTTTGCTGTTTTCGTGGGTGAAGTTGCTGATTTCGATACTTCTGTTGCGGCCAACCACAAACGAGTGGTAGGCTTCGCGTGTCTCGCCTGCAGAAGTGGTCACCTTCGCATTCACGGTGTAACTGTGCCAATTCCAAGAATATTTACTGTCGCTGTCGCCGAACAGTTCTGCTGGGTATTCAATGCTGAAGCGGCCATCGGCATCGGTGGTGACGGTGGTGTCGTTCAGCGTTTTGCCGTTGCGGTCTTGATAGCGCCAATACCAGCTCCATTCTTGCTTCGAGAGCAGGAGGCGCACTTCGGTGTTGGCTATTGGCATGCCTGAATATGTGGTAGCTACCCCTGAAATCTTCACGGGCTGTTTGCTTACGAAATTGTGCTTTGCATCGGGAAATTCCACTGCGAAGGTGGGTGTCTTGTATTCGCTTACGTCGATGTAGTTGTAGGCGCTGAAACCTTCGCCATTGCACCTGATGCGCCATTGGCCATTCATGCGGTCGGTAGGTATGCTCAACTGGCATTCGATGCGGCCGTAGGCGTCGGATTGAAGGTTGAGTTTCTTCACCACCTTATAGTTGGCATCAGTTAATTCCACACTCACTTTCACGCCCGATGCCACGGTGCGCGATTCTACTCCCGCGCGATAGAGTACACCCGCCAACTTGATGGTTTCGCCGGGGCGATAGATGCCGAGGTCGGTGTAGAGCTTGATGTAGTTGTTTGCGTGGTCGCGGTCGTTGTCGTATCGTGATTGACGTACCGACACCTCCGGACCAAATATGTCGGTGCCTTTGCTCAAATTCACTTTCACGCTATTAACTTCTGTTGGGAATTGGAAGGAGCCATCGGCCAGTGTGGTGCCATTGATGCCGTCTCCTTTCACACTCACACCACTGATTGGTGCACCGCTTGTGCGGTCCACTGCCACGATTTTTGTGTCGGCATTTTCACTTTCCATCACAAATGAAGTGATGTCGTATATGGTCAGAATGTCTTCGGTTTCGGCTCCCGACACGATGGTGCGGCTGCCATTGTTGTATTCTGCCGTCAAGATATATTTTCCGTGTGGGAGTGGCTGAAGTTTCAGTTCTTTATACTCTTTGAAAAAGAACGGGATAGCCTTGTCGATGTGCAGGTCGTGGGTGGCTACAAGTTTGCACTTCTCGGTGTCGATTCTGTCTTTCTTTTCTTTTTTGAGTGTGTTCAGATAGCTTTCTTCCACCTTGTAAACTTTGATTTTCAAATCGTTCACATTGTTCACATTGTAATTCACCTTGATGGAATCGCGGGAATTGTGCGAATACATGTAACTTACCGACACTTCCTTTTTCTCGATGTCGCACACCTTGGCGCTGATGTCGTAGGAATACAAGCCCTTAGGGTGTCGGTTCAGGTAGTCCTGGAATGCCTTATAGCTGTTGGCATCGTTGCTGAGTCGTGTCAGCAGCATGCCCGAATGCTCGTTGTCGCAATATTTCTCGTAGAGCTGGAGCTTTTCCTTGCTGTCGAGCGAGTTCACTTTGGCATAGAGATATGCGGGAATATTGCCCGATTGGAGCAGATATTCCGTTTGTTTCTCTATTTCTGTGCCAGTGGTAGAGAGTTCTTCTTTCTCTCTCAACAGAAAATCGTAGAGCGTGGGGCAGTAGAGCGCACCCAAATCATTGAAAGTGATGATGTCGCTGTAGTTGGTGATGGGGCATTTGCGCAGTGCATCCTTGTCGGCCACTGCATCGCTAATGAGTTCTGCAATTTTAACCTTGAAGTCGTCGCGTCCCCATTCCGAGATGTCGGCAGGGCGAGGGCCTTCGGCGATGTCGCGGAAAGGAGCCTCGTGGAGGAGAGGCTCTAACATTTTTGCCTCAAGGCAAAGCAGGAGCGCCTTGAAGTCGGGGCGTTGTTCTTTCTTGAGCACCGATTCAATCTTGTTGATTACGGCGGGGAAATTCTCGGCAGAAATACTACATTCCGCAATGCCGTAGCGCACGAGAGCGTCGATCATCTGTTGCCCATTGTTAGCTTTCAGTGCCGCGGACAAATCGGATGTTGCTTTCGCTGATACATCTTTGGGGAAATCAAAATCAGGTTTCACCACATTGTGTTTTGCAAATAGATTTAATGGTAAAAATGCCATAATAAATATGATAATTAAACTGGAAAAATGTAATCGTTTCATAAGGCAATATATTGATTTTAATTTCTCTCTTGCGAGGACAGATTTATACAGATGTTACTAAAAATGCAAATTTAATGATAACTTTCTAAAAATCAAACTTTGCGCATGCAAAAAACTGGCTCAGTAATCAAATAGATGGGAAGAATCACAAAAACCACGAAAAACCCCTCGCGTAGGGTGGGTGCTGAAGCACCTGGCGGTATGAGCGCATGATTTTCCTTGTGAGCAA
>JAKSMA010000037.1 GCA_024400895.1 Muribaculaceae bacterium
TATCTATTTTCGTGATGCCACCAAGTGTTGAAGAACTTCGTCGCCGACTTGTGTCGCGTGCAACTGATTCTGAAGCTGATATTGAAAAGCGCGTCAGTAAGGCTGAATATGAGATGTCGTTCGCTCCGAAATACGATAAGGTGGTTGTGAACGACGACCTTGATAAAGCTGTGGCTGAAGTGCGAGCGATGATTACGGAATTTGTTACTAAATAACAGATATTGATGAAGATCGGAATTTTTGGCGGTACCTTTAACCCTGTCCATATTGGTCATGCTATTATTGCTAATTATGTGATTCAGCATAGTGGCCTCGACAGACTGTGGATGATGGTGTCGCCTCTAAATCCCTTCAAAGTGGAGCAAGGAGAGTTTTACGATACTGAACGCTTGCGCATGGTGGAGATGGTGTCGCATAAGCTCGACGATGTAGAGACATCTGGATTTGAGTTCTCTCTTCCTCGCCCATCCTTCACCATAGACACGCTTAATGCTCTGCAAAGCAAATTTCCGGACTACGAGTTTTTTCTCGTGATTGGTGCTGACAATTGGGCGTCGTTCGATAAATGGAATCGCTCAGAAGAAATTCTGTCAAAGTATAAGATTCTTGTGTATCCACGGCGTGATTATGAAATTGTGGTTCCGAAACAGTACGAATCGAATGTCACTGTTATCGACGCACCCTTGGTGGAGGTTTCCTCAACAGAAATAAGAGAGGGCATTTCGCAAATGAAGAATATGTCGTTTTATCTTCCAGACGATGTATACCGTTTTATATTAAAAAACAAAATGTATTTACATAATGAGTGAACAAAAAAAACTTGCACCAAATAGTCTCTCGTTTATTGCACTGACCAATGAGTACTGTCAGGCTGTGGAACACGCAGAGACTGCCACCAGGGATGAGTTCCTTGCAGGAATGCTGAAACTCCTTCCTCGTATCTATATTGTGGCTAACGATTTGGAGCATGAATTTCCATTCAGCGATTACAGCATTGAACCATATCTCACAGAAGATGTGTATAATCAGATGCGCGATGCGATGAGTCGTGTGATGGCTGAGGAGGATGTGTATTTGGAGGTGTTTGTTGAAGACATGAAATATAGCGACTCTCCTATCGCTTCCTCAATTAGCGAAAATCTTGCCGACCTATATCAAGAATTCTTTAATTTTATTGCAACAATTAAAGATGCAACCACTGAAGCTCAAATTGAATTGATTGGTCTTTGTAAATCAGATTTCCGCAATTTTTGGGGACAGTCGTTGTGCAATGTTCTTCGTGCTATGCACAATGCTTATTATAATCCCACCGAAACTGATATTTAATTAATCCTAAACCCTTGTTGACTTATGGATAAACAGATTAAATCGTTGCTCAATTTTCTTGACAACAGTCCTTGTAACTTTTATGCAGTGAATTCTGCAAAGAAAATACTTGAAGAGAATGGTTTTACTGAAAAGCCTCTCGATTCTAAAATTGAAGTGAATGCTGGTGAAAAATTTTATGTAACCAAAAACGATTCAGCAATCTTTGCTTTCACTGTTGGAAAAAAGCCAATTTCAGAAACTGGGTTGAAAATCGTGGCAGCTCACAGCGATTCGCCATGTTTTCGCGTTAAGCCTAATGCTGAAATGCTATGTGAGGGCGGCATCGTGAAATTGAACACTGAAGTTTATGGTGGCCCCATTCTCTACACTTGGTTCGACCGTCCATTATCGTTAGCCGGTCGCGTGTTGCTTAAAGGAAAAGATGCTCTCCATCCTATCACAAAGTTGGTGAAGATTGACCGTCCTTTGTTCTCTATTTCTCACCTTGCGATTCACTTTAATCGTCAAGTGAATGAGGGCAACAAAATCAGCAAGCAAAAGGATATGCTCCCAATTATTGCAAAAGTGACGGAAAAACTTGAGGCAGAAAATATGCTTCTTAATCTCGTTGCAGGTGAATTGAAAGTTGAAATGGATGACATTATTGATTTTGATTTGCTGGTTTACAATACTGAAAAAGCTTGTACATTTGGTTTGAATGACGAATTCATCTCTGCTGGTCGCCTTGATGACTTAAGTATGGTGCATGCTGCTCTGGAAGCAATCGTCGATGTGAAGGATGAAGACGCCACTTGTGTGGCTGCTATTTTCGATAATGAGGAAACCGGCAGTGGCACAAAACAAGGTGCTGGTTCGCCTGTGTTGTCAAATGTGATTCAACGCATGGTGGAAAATCAAGGAGGTAACTACGATGCATTCTGTCAAGCATTGGCAAAGTCGTTCCTTGTTTCTGCTGATAATGCACATGCTTTCCATCCAAATTATGGGGAAAAGTATGATCCAACTAATCACCCTGCTCTTGGCGATGGACCTTGTATTAAGATTAATGCAAACTGTAAGTATATGAGTGATGCTCATTCTGCAGCAATTTTCAAAAGCCTATGTATAGAGGCGGGTTCACCTTATCAATATTTTGTAAACCATAGTGATGTGGCGGGTGGCTCTACATTGGGCAATATTTTAACTGGTCAGATTGATATCGAAGGTGTGGATGTTGGCAATCCATTGCTGGCTATGCACTCAGTGAGAGAAACTGGCTCGGTAGCCGACCACATCAATATGATTAAAGTGTTTAAACAGTTCTTTAGTTGATACAGGATACACTATTGTTTAGATAAATACAACTAAAAATTTAAAAATTATATGATTGACGAAAAACTTTTAAAAGAAGTGACCGAAAAAGCAAACCTTTGGCTTGGTGATGGTTACGATGATGAAACTAAAGCAGAAGTTAAGCAAATGCTTGAAAACGATGACAAGACCGACTTGGTTGAATCGTTCTATAAAACTCTTGAATTTGGTACTGGTGGCCTTCGTGGTATTATGGGTGCTGGTACAAACCGCATGAATATTTACACTGTTGGCTCTGCAACTCAAGGTTTGGCAAACTATCTTAAGGATGCGTTTAAGGATTTGGAACAAATCAAGGTGGTTGTTGGTCACGATGTTCGCAACAATAGCCGTAAATTCGCTGAAACTGTTGCTGACATTTTCTCTGCAAATGGCATTAAGGTATATCTTTTTGAAGATTGCCGCCCTACTCCAGAACTTTCTTATGCTATTCGCCTTCTTGGTTGCCAAAGTGGTGTAAACATTACAGCTTCTCACAACCCAAAAGAATACAACGGTTACAAAGCATACTGGGACGATGGCGCTCAAATGGTTTCGCCACACGATGTCAACACAATTGATTACGTTAACCGTATCAAAGATGTGTCTGAAATTAAGTTCCAAGGTAATCCTGAATTGATCCAAATAATTGGTGAGGATGTTGACAGTCAATACATTGAAGAAATTGCAAAACTTTCTTTGAGTCAAGACATCATTAAGAAGCACAGCGATTTGAAGATTGTTTACACTCCAATTCATGGAACAGGTGTGACAATGATTCCTCGTTCACTCGAACGCTGGGGATTCAAAAACATCATTCATGTTCCAGAACAGGATGTTCAGAGTGGCGACTTCCCTACCGTTGACTCACCAAACCCAGAGAATGCTTCTGCCATGGCCATGGCGATTAAGAAAGCTGAAGAAGTGGATGCCGATATCGTGATGGCTTCAGACCCTGATGCAGACCGTATTGGTTTGGTTTTGAAGAACACTAAGGGCAAATTTGAATTGGTGAATGGTAACCAAATCCAACTTATTTTCCACTACTATCTCCTTGCTCGCAATAAAGAACTTGGCAATCTCACTGGCAACGAATACATCGTTAAGACCATCGTTACCTCCGACCTTATCGCAAAGGTGGCTGCAAAGCAAAATATGAAACTTTACGATTGCTATACTGGTTTCAAGTGGATCGCTACAGTTATGCGCGAAAACGAAGGTAAGGCTCGTTACCTCGGTGGTGGTGAAGAAAGTTATGGCTTCCTTCCTGAAGATTTCTGCCGCGACAAAGACTCAGTTTCTTCAATTTCATTGATGGCTGAAATCGCCGCTTGGGCTAAAGATAAGGGCATGACAATGAACGATATGCTCATTGATATCTACACCACTTATGGATATAGCAAAGAACGCGGCATCTCTGTAGTTCGTACAGGTAAATCTGGTGCAGAAGAAATCGTAGCAATGATGAAGAATTTCCGCGAAAATCCTCAAAAGGAAATTGCAGGTTCTCCTGTTGTTAAGATTAAAGACTACCAACTTCTTGAAGAAAAGAATGTTGTGACAGGCGAAGTTGTTAAGTTGGATATGCCTTGCACTTCTAATGTGCTTCAATACTACACTGAAGATGGCACAAAGGTTTCTATTCGTCCTTCTGGTACAGAACCTAAGATTAAGTTCTACATCGAAGTGCACGACACACTTGCTGATGCCGCTGGTTATGACGCAAAGAACGACTGGGCTGATGCTAAGATTGATGTAATTTGCAAAGATTTAGGTATCGCATAAACTCATTGACAAATAAATAAATTAGAGGTGCCATTTTTATGATTTGGCACCTCTAATTATTTTGTGTCTACGCTTTCTATTGTGTTTTGAGAATTAGCTGAATGATTAGTGTTACATCCGACACATTTAGCTGTCTGTCATTATTCACGTTTGCATTCGCTTTGTTGATGGGGTACTTGTTGTCGAGGATATAGTTTATTAAAGCTGTTATATCTGTCACATCAACTTTTCCGTCGTCATTAGCATCGCCTAAAATGATGGCTGGCTTTGAACTCCATGCAGTTCCTTTCTTGTTACCCCACAGGTATTCTGCCAATTCAGGATGGTCGATATAAGGGTTGCGATTGTTTTGAATACTGTAAACGGCGTTGTTTCGTTTTACCTCTTTCTCACTTACAGGGTCTAATCTGCTCCATTCCAAAAGCATTGTGCTATACCAGTTTTTCCATACAGGATATGAATTGGCATCGATTGCACTTGATATTGTGGAATTATTTGCCCAATTTGCCACTTCATTGTTATAGCATGTAACCATGTAAAAATAGGTGCGAGCGAAATCGCCTTTCAAATCATCGTCTGGCTCGAAAACAGTTCCGGAATACTGATAAACCCCATTGATCGTATAGGTGGAATATCCAAGTTTTCCTTTGGCCACATTCCCATCGTCTTCCATGCGGTAGCCTTCTTCACAAACGCCAAACAAGTAATTGCTACGTTGCTCGTTCACTTTTGAATCTGTAGGATAAAGATGGTTGAGGTCGGTGTACATTGGCATAACGCTGCCACCGAACCAACTCTTAGGGAAGGAATGTTCGCGATTGTAAGAGTAGCCTACAGTTGGATGTTGACCTTTGTCTTGGTCTACTCCTGGCACGAATTTTGATGTTGAATACATATCTATAATATAACCTTCATCATCAACATCGGTCGTTTTAAACGCATTCCAAAGTCCGTTGTAGGTTAATGCTTCATGAGGATAAATAATTTCACATAGTGCTTGGATCAGTTGCTTACCAGATTTTCCTTCAGCTTTATCGTAATAGCCTGAAGGAATTTGAGCAGTTGCTCCAATCGTAATAATTCCAAAGAGGAGTAAAGTGGATATCTTTTTCATTTTATTTGTTTTTAAGCGACTGCAAAATTACAAATTTTCAATCAGTTCTATGCATCAATATCTGTGAAAAAATGTCATTCCTCCTTTTTTAGTTCATCCTGGGCGTCGACTATACCAAAGTGCAGAGCCTCCTCTCCTTGTGTCTATTAATCTCGGAAAGAGCATTAGGCTATGTCTATCTCCATCGGAAATTTGAGATTCCGCAGATTTATGGGTATCTTTGCCGACAGAATGGTAAAGAGCAGAAATGTTTTTTTTCGGTGTCTGCCGGCTGATGAATATCACCAGGACTGATTGTGGTACTACCGTCCACAGACCATTCTTTTAACAGAATTGCCTACTCCTTCCAGCGAAAGAGAATCTACCGAAATCACCATCAACTTTGTCATACTCGTATTCTCCACCAAGATTTGTCGTGTGGAGTTTCATGTCTGCATCAACAACCCTAACATTTCCGTTTGAGTCCTTAACAATGTTTCCACGTTTAAGGTCGCTTGCTACTATTGTTCCATTTGAAAAAGCTGTGTTCTCTTTGTTTATTGGCTTAAAGCCAATTCCTGCCATATAAGAAACCCTTTCTTTCTCGCTCAATGGCTCTGCGCTTGAAAAGTCAATATACGGCTGTTCAAGAATCCTTACAAAACCTTTTCCAAAATCCCCATATCCAAGTATGGTGTATGCTGAATTTGGAAAAACATAATTGAATAGTGCAATATTATCAATGTCTGCCCTGAACCGTTTTCCGTAAGGTTTACCCTTTGAAAGTTTAATTACAGTATCCCCTTCTTTTGATATGTACACATCAGAGTCTGTACCGCTTGCCTGTGGAGTCTTGTCGTTTGTGAAGTCCGAAAGGTCTGTGTGCCAGTTTCCAGATGCTAAAGCCCATTCTTTGAGGAATTTTTTCTTTGTTTCCTCAATTCTCTGTCCTTTATCTCCTGTTCCCTCGACAGTCGCTCCATTCTCTCTGCTTGCTTCCTCAGATGCTCTGCTGTAAAACGCATCGATTTTATTCGTTCGTTCTCCTTCATGCAGGCTTCATTCCACTTCTTGTGGAAGTCGTTTAGATATAAGTCGTCCGAATGGGTTTTGAGTCGTAACATCTTCTACGTAATTATTTAGTTTTTGCAAAATTACATCATTGTAATCGTTTTTCAAAATCGCATCGTAGATTTCTTTTGCATCGGTCGCCCTTTTCTTTTCGGATTTATTTCTCAGTCCTCTAACATACGAAATCGGTTTCCCAGTAAGGATTGATGTTGCTTTATCAATTATACTGTTTGTTTCCTTTCTTTTTCTGTTTCTGTCACTCCTGTACCCAAACCTTCCATCAAAGTCGACACCTTCGTTGGCTTTGGCTATATCTTCTGCGGTTGGCTCTACTTCTGCTCTTCCTTCTTTGCCCTGTTCAGCCTGCCCGACTCGAGTACCGCCTCGTTCATTGATGCCAGTGGGTGAGTCTCCAGATATTGCTTCACTTGCGCCAGTCTTTCGTCCGTCAGTTGTACCATTATCCTTGACCCGTCCTCTAAAGTAATTCCTAACTTTTTCATAATGCTCTTTGTTTTTGAATTTTCATTATTCAGCCACAAAGATACGGCATGTTTTCTGGTATTGAAAGCAAAGTGCAGCTTGCAAGCCTTGCAAGGGTCGGTTGAGTATTGTAGTCAGATGCTTGGGGCAAGTTCACTTCAGGCTTTTATTGTGGTCAAATGGCCTATCCTGTTCATATCTGATTCCCCTGACTTCTAAAATCCTTTTTGCCATTGCTGCCGCCTTGTTAATTTCCGAAATTTGCATTATAGTTCTTTGTCATATTGAAAGAAAGACAGGTGTCTTTCACTCTTATCACTTCAAGGTGTTTCGACTTCTGTTTTTGCTCAATGGCATTTTTTTCTTTTTTAGTTATAACAAGTATAACAACTTCTAAATATCAACCTTATAATATGTATTTTCTTTTAGTTTTTAATAGAAATTTTGAACACCTATATGTGTCATACTATTCATTTTCAGTAAGATATGTACCCATTCTGCTGCCAAAATGGTATCGAAAAGGTGTTTCGGGTGTTTCGGGTGTTTTAAGTGATTCAGGTGTTTATGGTAATTGGAGTGTTCATGGGGAGTGAAATCCAATCAGCTCTACCAACTTAACTCACCCCCCTCACCCCCCCCCTCACTTTTCCCTTTTTGTCATTATTTTTACCGTCGTTATATTGGGGCTGGTATTAAACACTGTTACGATAAGATGAAATATGGAGTTTAAAATATAGGGGTTAATGTGCTTCTAAAGTATTTTTGAATAACAAAATTATCGCTATTTGCCGATATTTGTGTAAATTTGCATATAATTTCAGATTAATATTTTAAAAACGATAAATATATGTCAGAAAACGTACAGAAAACTTTGAGAGATTCAGCGGCATTGCGCTGGCTTGCCTTGATTCTTCTCGCTGGAGCGATGTTCTGCTCCTACATTTTTATGGACATCTTGTCGCCTATTAAAGACTTGATGCAGGAAACTAAAGGATGGGATTCTACAGCATTCGGTACGATGCAGGGTTCTGAAACATTCCTTAATGTGTTTGTGTTCTTCTTGATTTTTGCGGGTATTATTCTCGACAAGATGGGTGTTCGCTTCACAGCCATTCTTTCTGGTGCAGTTATGCTTGTTGGTTCTGTTATCAATTGGTATGCATTGACCGACATGTTTGCTGGCAGTGGACTTGAAAAATGGTTTACCGACAATTTGAATTATATCCCAGTGTTTGATGAACTTGGAGTTTCTCCATTCTACCAGGGTATGCCAGCTTCTGCTAAATTCTCCGCTATTGGCTTCATGATTTTTGGCTGTGGTGTGGAAATGGCTGGTATCACAGTTTCACGTGGTATTGTGAAGTGGTTTAAAGGTCGTGAAATGGCGCTTGCAATGGGCTCAGAAATGGCTCTTGCACGTTTGGGTGTAGCTACTTGTATGATTTTCTCCCCAATGTTTGCTAAATGGGGTGGTGAAGTTTCGGTATCTCGTTCTGTTGCATTTGGCGTTGTATTGCTGATGATTGCGTTGATTATGTTTATCGTCTACGCATTTATGGATAAGAAGCTTGATTCACAAACTGGTGAAGCAGAAGAAAAAGATGATCCATTCAAGATTAGCGACCTCGGTAAGATTCTTTCCGACAGTGGATTCTGGTTGGTGGCATTGTTGTGCGTGCTTTATTATTCTGCAATTTTCCCATTCCAGAAATACGCGGTGAATATGCTTCAATGCAATCTCGTGTTCCATGAAGTGGATCCCACATCTATCTGGGCATCCAACACCGTCACCATCATTCAATATCTCATCATGCTCGTGGTTGCAGCTGGTGCTTTCGCAAGCAACTTCTCAAAAAACAAGACTGCAAAGTATGGCTTGATGGGTGTTGCTGTGGCTGCATTGGTTGTGTTCTGCTATATGGGTTATATGCGTCAGAGCGCAGAAACCGTGTTTGCAGTATTCCCACTATTGGCAGTAGGTATTACCCCAATCCTTGGTAACTATGTTGACCATAAGGGTAAGGCTGCTACTATGCTTGTGCTTGGCTCCCTCCTATTGATTGCTTGCCACCTTACATTTGCATTTGTTCTTCCTGCATTCAAGGGTAGTGAAGTTGGTGGTATCGTGATTGCATACCTCACCATTCTTGTGCTTGGTGCAAGTTTCTCACTTGTCCCAGCTTCTTTGTGGCCAAGTGTTCCAAAATTGGTTGATGAAAAGATTATTGGTAGTGCTTATGCACTTATCTTCTGGATTCAGAACATTGGTTTGTGGTTGTTCCCACTTCTTATTGGTAAGGTGCTCGACGCAACCAACCAGGGAGTTACCGACCCAGATAAACTCGACTACACAGCTCCATTGGTGATGCTTGCAAGTTTGGGTGTTGCAGCACTTGTGCTCGGCCTGATTCTTAAAGTCGTAGATAAGAAGAAAGGTCTTGGCTTGGAAGAACCAAATATTAAGTAAAGAAATTATACACTACAATGTGGGGCATGCATTTCATAGTGTGTGCCCCATTATATTATCATCGATATGACTCAAGTTATTCACAATAAATTGAATGAATCATCTGCTGCGCGTTGGACGGTATTGTTTATTGTCTCTGTGGTGATGATGATGGGGTATGTGGTGGCAAAAGAGATGTCGCCTTTACAATATTTTTTAGAATTACCTCAATCGCAAGGTGGTCTTGGATGGAACAGCAGTGAGTTCGGATTGTTTATCGGCTCTCGAGGATTTTTCAATGTCTATTTGCTGATGCTCTTCGTGAGTGGTGTGATTCTTGATAAAACAGGTGTGCGCTTTGCTGGCATGCTCTCGTGTGTACTGATGTTTGCTGGCACAGCAATAGATTATTATGCCATTGCAATAGCTTCACCTGTTCCCTCCACTGAAGTTACTTTCCACACGCTTGGTTTAGACCATACCATGGTGAAAGACCAAGTGCTGATCTCGGCTTTTGGTTTTGCAGTATTTGGTATTGGCTACGAGCTTTGTGGTATTACAGTGTCGAAGGTGATTGTGAAGTGGTTCTCAGGAAAGGAAATGGCCTTGGCTATGGGAATACAGGTGGCTTTGGCGCGCCTGGGTACGGCATTAGCTCTTCTTGGTGGTCCTTTCTTGGCAAAATACTACGAGTTGTCTACCCCTATCTTAGTGGGGCTGTTCAGCGTCGGTATAGGTGTCGTTATCTATCTTGTTTATTGTGCTATGGACAGAAAACTTGATAGTGCATCGACTGCAGAAAATAAGGATGCAGAGAATACTGAAAAATTCAGTTTTAAAGGTCTCTTTAAAACGCTTAAAAGTCCTGGCTTCTGGCTGATTACGCTGCTGTGTATGCTCTATTATTCTGCGCTATACCCATTCCTTGACTTTGCCACTAAATTGATGATATCCAAGTATGGTGTGTCACCGGAATGGGCAGGAGGTATTTCTTCAATATTGCCATTTACATCTATTGTTCTCACGCCTCTTTTTGGCGGTGTCTATGACAGGGTTGGCAAAGGTGCAAGTATTATGATATTGGGCACTGCGATGCTCACAGTGGTGCTGATGGTATTCGCTCTCCCCTTCCATTCCAATTTGCTTGCAGTGGCTCTGATGCTCATTCTTGGCGTGGCATTCTCTTTGCTTCCAAGTGTATTGTGGCCTGCAGTGCCCAAGATTGTGCCAGAAGAACAACTGGGTACAGCCTATTCAATCATCTACTATATCCAGAACATTGGTTTGATGCTTGTGCCAATTATTATAGGCCATGTGTTAGACAATAATACTGTTGACGGAGTTGTTGATTATACTTCT
This sequence comes from Muribaculaceae bacterium, assembly GCA_024400895.1. GTDB lineage: Bacteria > Bacteroidota > Bacteroidia > Bacteroidales > Muribaculaceae > Sodaliphilus. Next base: position 10,896 of record JAKSMA010000037.1, read on the forward strand.
GCAATGTGGGTGTTCTCGGCAATCGGTGCCTTGGCTATTGTGGTGTCGGTGTTCTTGCTCATTCTTGACAAGAAATATCACTATGGTTTGCAAGATGCAAATGTGAAAGACTAAGTTAATTAGTTTATCCCTTTATAAGCGAAGAAGCCAGATTCAATCTGGCTTCTTTTATATTGCTTCTTCATAAAGCTTCATTGCTTCAAATCTCCCAGCATTAATTAATTCTGGATAATGTGCGTCGCTGTTAATTATCACAGGAGCATCGTATTTTTTTAGCAAAGTGAAGAATTGGGCGTTTGGGAAAAGACGTTTGTCGGTTGACCATTTCTTGGTGTTGATTTCTATGATTATTCCCTTGTCCATAATTGCTTCAAATAGATTGGCTACAAGCTTGTTATACCAAGGCTGTTGGTCGATTCCTTGTTTGAATTGACTTGCATTATGCCCTATTTTGTCGAAGTGTCCAATGATATCAAATCCACCTTTGTCCACCATGTCGGTTGATTGTTTGTAGAATGATTTCACTACACCTTCAATATCATTGTCAAAATATTGGACCATCTTCTTGTTGAAGTTTTCAAAGTTGCCATCTATGTCTACATATTCGTCGCTATTGAACGATGGGATAAAATGCACGGAACTAATGCGATAGTCAAGCGGCATCTCTTGGAAATAGTTATTAAATGCGCCCCATGTGTCCAGATAGTCAATCTCCATTGAGGTGTAAATGTTGATTTTGCTGCTGTAGGTGCGTTTCAATCTATCCATTTCGCTGATGTATTGTTCCACTTTTTCTGCAGGCATGTTGCTTGGCGAGAAAAATGGAATCGGAGAGTGAGGACTCACGCCATAATGAGTGAATCCCGATTTGATTGCTTCAATGATAAACTCCTCTATGGGAGCATGTCCGTCGCAAAATGGACTGTGGCTATGAAAATTATATAAACTACTTGATTGGGTTATGTTTTTAAAATCGATCATGTTAAAACATTTTGTCTAATTGATCATTGCTGATTACGGAAATAATAGTTTTGCCATCGGGCGTATAGTTGGGGCTTGGGAGGCTGAGGAGCTTTGCAAGCAAAGTGTCCATTTCTTCCAAAAGCATTGACTTTCCATAAGGTATGGCTGCAGATTGCGCCACACGCAATGCTATGCATTCATAAACCTTGGTTGCAATACTTGTGCCTCCTTGACTGACTTCATCAATAACTTGGAGAATAGTGTCTTTTATATTGACATGTTCCATGCCGGCTGGAACTGCGTTTATCGACCAGTCATTGCCGCTTAATTGGGCAAGGTTGAAACCGATTTTCTCCATCTCTGGTTCCAGTTCTTTCAAAATGATGTTTTGCGTAGCTGTCAGTTGTAGTACTTCAGGGAATAGGATATGTTGCGAACTGATGTTCATTCCATCAATCTGCTTCATATATTGCTCAAAAAGCACTCTGACATGGGCCCTATGCTGGTCCACTATCATCAAACCTGACTTGATTGGAGAAAGAATATACCGTCCTTTCATCTGCATACAAACTGCTGCAGAAACTTCTGGAGTCAATATTTCGGCTTGTACTCCATTGTTAACAGGCTCTACTTCTCCAAAATCAGCGAATGACTCTTTCACATCCTGTTCTGTGATTGAAGCAATTCCCTCTTGTTTACCCTTCTCAAAATTTTCGTATAATTTTTCCCAATCAGGAAGTGGATTTGAAGAATAACTGTTGAAACCAGTGTTTTGTGGGCGATATGAAGACGTGCCTCCTCCATTAGAGCTGCTTCTTGGTTGTGACTTGAACGGGTTGTAGGTTGGGTCGATTCCGTTTTCGGGTGCTGTCACGATTGTATGGTCGTTGTATGCTGGTATTTCAGGTGCGTCTTTTGTATCAAAATCAATTTGAGGAACCGCACTAAAGCGACCAAGAGCTTCTTTTACTGCAGCTGCCAATATCTGCCAGATGGGCAATTCGTTCTCGAATTTAATTTCAGTCTTGGTAGGGTGAATATTTACATCAATACTCTCTGGGTCCACAGAAAAGTTTAAAAAGTAGTTTGGTTGCTCATCATCAGGAATGAGCTCGCCATAACTCGACATAATAGCTTTATGGAAATAAGGGTGACGCATGTATCTCCCATTCACAAATAGGTATTGTAAATAATTGCGCTTGCGTGACCCTTCGGGTTTGCTCACAAATCCAGTAATACGCACAAGTGAGGTGTCGGTGTTGAGTGGCACAAGTTGTTGGTCCACTTTTCCTCCCCACAAAGAGGCAATTCTT
>JAKSMA010000038.1 GCA_024400895.1 Muribaculaceae bacterium
TCTTACTCCTGAATGACCAACCCAAAATGGTGCATCGTTCAACTTTGCAATGAAACCAACCCTATTGAAGGACTGCAGGTGATTCGAAAGGATGAAGAAAGGACGAAGAATGGATAACTTTTCGGTGTTTTGTATGGTGGAAAATTGGGTGCGAGTGGTGGAAAATCACTAACTTTGCATATAATTTAAATAACAAAGAAATACGATGAGTGAAAATTTTGAAATGGTTGCCAAAACTTTCCAGGGATTGGAAGGTGTGTTGAGCGACGAACTGCAGGCCCTCGGGGCGCAAGAAGTGACCCAGGGTAAGCGTATGGTATCGTTTGTGGGTAATCTCGAAACGATGTACAAGGCCAATTTCTGCTGTCGCACAGCCCTGCGCATTTTGAAACCAATCTATAAGTTCCGTTCAACCGACGCCGACGACCTCTACGAGCAGGTCCGCAAGTTTGAGTGGGACACCGTTTTGAGCACCGATAAAACCTTCTCTATCGACACCACTGTGTATAGCGATGTATTCCGTCATTCTCGCTTTGTGACCTATCGCGTGAAAGACGCCATCGTCGACTATTTCCAGGAAAAAGAAGGCAAGCGACCTTCTATTCGCGTGTCGGCGGCCGACTTTGTGCTCAATGTGCATATTTCTGCCGATGAGGTGACCATTTCACTCGACTCTTCGGGCACGCCGCTCTATAAGCGTGGCTGGCGTGTGGCGCAAACCGAGGCTCCTATCAACGAAGTGCTTGCAGCCGGCATCATCAAACTCAGCGGTTGGGATGGCCAATGCAATTTCGTGGACCCAATGTGTGGGTCGGGCACTTTCTTGATTGAAGCTGCTATGATTGCCGCCAACATCAACCCTGGTGTGTATCGCAAGGATTTCGCCTTCCAAAACTGGAGCGACTACGACGAAGAACTCTTTGATTCTATCTACAACGACGACAGCCAAGAGCGTGAATTCAAGCACAAAATCTATGGCTCCGATATCGCCGTTCAGGCAATTGCCATCGCCGAATCCAATATCAAGAGCGCCGGCGTGAGCAAGATGATTGAACTGAAGCAACGTGCTCTCGCCGACTGGGAAGAAGCTCCTGAAAAGGGTGTGGTGGTTACTAACCCTCCATACGGCGAACGCCTGAAATATCAAGATATCAACGAACTCTATGCCACCATTGGCAAGAAACTCAAATTCGTGTTCAAGGGCTACGATGCCTGGGTGATTTCCTATGGCGAACTCACCGACCTTATCGGTCTGCGTCCATCGGTCAACTATCCGTTGCTCAATGGCGACTTGGAATGCGAATTGCGTGAATACAAGATTTTCGACGGCTCTTATAAGGAAATGAAGGCTGAAGGCGGAAGCATCCGCAACGAAGGCTTCCGTGCTGCCGACAAAGACCGTGGCCAGCGCCGTCCTCGCTTCGAAGAAACATTCAAGAAGCGCGATGGTGAATCGGGCGACGCTCCTCGCAGCCGCCGTCCTCGCCGCGATGATGACCGTCCTCGCCGCAGTTTTGGTGACCGTCGCGACGGTGATCGCCCTGCTCGCAAATTCGGCCCACGCCGCGATGGTGACCGTCCACGTCGCACCGACGAGGAACGCATGGGACGCAACGAGTATTTCCACAGCTCAAAGCACGCTCAATCGGTGGTGCGCCACCAAGAGCCAACTCTTGGCAAGGAAAACGAGCGCCCAATTATCCGTGGTCGCCGCAATGGATGGAAGCGCCGCGAAGAATAAGCCGCTTTCATGAGAGTTTTTTAGCAATTCCATAACCATTATAGATATATCTCTAAATGAACCAAAAAATCTTGCTGCTGGGCTCAGGTGGTCGCGAATGCGCTATCGCATGGAAATTGAGCCAAAGTGAACTTCTCGACAGTCTGTACATTGCTCCAGGCAATGCCGGCACTGCACAGTATGGCACCAATGTTGCGCTCTCGCCAATGGATTTCGACGCCGTTGGCAAGTTTGCAGCCGAAAATGGCATCACCATGCTTGTGGTGGGCAATGAAGACCCGTTGGTGGCTGGCATCACCGACTATTTCAAGGCTTCAGAGGCGCTGAAGAATATCAAAGTGATTGGTCCTTCAAAGGCAGGTGCTCAGCTCGAAGGCAGCAAGGATTTTGCCAAGGGATTCATGCTTCGTCACGACATCCCCACAGCAGCATATTTAAGCGTTTCGGCCGACAATATTGAAGAAGGCTACGCTTTCCTTGAAAGTCAGAAGGCTCCTTATGTGCTCAAGGCCGATGGTTTGGCTGCCGGCAAAGGCGTGCTCATCATCGATTCGCTCGACGAAGCCAAGGCTGAGTTGAAGCAGATGCTGGGTGGCATGTTTGGTGCATCAAGTGCCACTGTGGTTATCGAGCAATTCCTTTCGGGCATTGAGTGTTCGGTGTTTGCTCTTACCGATGGCGAGCACTATCAGTTGCTCCCTGTAGCCAAGGACTATAAGCGCATTGGCGAGGGCGACAAGGGCCTGAACACTGGTGGTATGGGCTCGGTTTCACCTGTTAGTTTCGCCGATGAGGTATTTATGGAAAAAGTGCGCACCCGCATTGTGGAACCTACTATTGCAGGGCTGAAGGAGGAAAATCTTCCTTATACTGGCTTTGTGTTCTTTGGCTTGATTAATGTGGGCGGCGACCCATACGTGATAGAATACAACTGCCGCATGGGCGACCCTGAAACCGAAGTGGTAATGCCACGCCTCAAGAGCGACCTTGTGGCGCTCCTTGATGCTGCTGCCGATGGCCGCCTCGATGAAACCCCTGTAGAAATCGACAACCGCTACGCCGTGACCGTGATGATGGTGAGCGGTGGTTATCCAGAAGCCTACGAAAAAGGCAAGGTGATTGAAGGCCTTGATGCTGTGGAAGGTAGCGTTGTGTTCCATGCGGGCACAGCTCTTGGCGCTGAAGGACGAATCGTCACTTCTGGTGGTCGTGTGCTGGCTGTTACCAGTTATGGTGCAACCAAAGACGAAGCCCTTGCGCAGTCGTTTGCCAATATTGCCAACATCAAGTTCGACAAGAGTTATTTCCGTCGCGACATCGGTTTCGACCTCAAATAAAAATTCGTAACAGCAAAGCACCGATATGGCATACAGAGAAGAGCGCATAAACGAATTCTTAAATTCACGGTTCATGATGGTAATCATGGGCATCGTGTATGCTGTTGTGTCATATTTCGCGTTCACCTCTGGGCTCTTCAATGCTTCGATGGATAGTGGTAACGGCGTGTTTTTCAACGACGCCGACATCGTGTTGAGTCCGCCTCTGGTGTCGTTTGGCGTGAACACCGCCTGTGTGTTCGCCATTGTAGCGCTCACCATTTTGCTCAATAAAACCTACACCTTCATCCGCGAGGTGACCTACATCTACGGCGCCACTTTCATGATTTTGCAGTTGGCTTGCCCGTACGGATGTACGCAATTCAGCACAGGTATCGGTTTGTGTTTGCTCACGCTGGTGGTGCAGTTGCTCATGTTTTCCACCTATCAGCGCAAACAGGTGTCGCAGCAGCGAGTGTTCCTCGTGTTTTTCCTTGTGGCGCTCTGTAGCCTCTTTCAATATGCATTCCTGGCGCTGATTGTGCCATTCTTCATCGGTTTTGCGCAGATGCGCGCCATCAATTTCCGTGGTGTGCTGGCAGCCTTGTTCGGCCTTGCCACACCATTCTGGCTGGCCATCGGATTGGGGCTTATCGACCCCACCACAGCCATGCTTCCTACTTTCGGCAGTGCAATGGATGTGCTTCAAGAACAGGAGATTCCTGTGCTGCTCGTGGGTCTGATTGTTTTGGCGCTGCTCACCTTTGTGCTCATCGTGATGAATGTGCTCAAGATTATGTCGTATCGCTTGCAGTTGCGTGTATATAACTCATTCTACCTTGTTCTGGCGTTGTTCTCTATCGTGATGATGGGCATCGACTATCGCAACTTCATTGTGTATTTGCCATTGCTCAACTATTGCTTCGCCATCCAGGTGGCACAGGCATTTACCATCCACACCAATGCCACACGCCGCTATGTGCTGCTGATACTTGTGCTATTGGCTTGTGCGGCTGCTCATGCAAGTTATTATTTCCTGTAGAAAAAAGATGAAAATCGTAGTAGAAAGTCACATTCCATATATCAATGGATTGCTGGAGCCCTATGCACAGGTGCTCTATCTCGAAACGTCCGACATCACCTCCGCTACGCTGAAGGATGCCGATGTGTTTATCACACGCACCCGTACGCGCTGCGACGAGGCACTTCTTGCCGATAGCCGCGTGCGCTTTATCGGCACTGCCACCATCGGCACCGACCACATCGACCTTGACTACTGCCGAGGTGCGGGCATCAAGGTGGTGAACGCCCCTGGGTGCAATGCTCCCGCGGTGGCGCAATGGGTGCTCAGCACCGTGGCGCACTGGATGGAAAAAGAGGGAATTGCTTCGCCCGAAGGCATTGTGCTTGGCGTGGTAGGCGTGGGCCATGTGGGAAGTATTGTGGCTCGCTGGGCAAAGCAATTAGGCTTCGATGTGCTGCTTTGCGACCCACCACGCGCCGAAAAAGAAGGTGCCGAAGGATTTTCTACGCTTGACGAGGTGAAGGCAAAGAGCCATATCATCACCTTCCACACTCCGCTCTATCGCGAAGGGTCGCTCGCCACCTATCACCTCTGCGACGAGGCGTTTTTAGCCGAAGCGCCGAATTTGCGTTTGTTGATGAATGCCGCCCGCGGACCTATTTGCGACAACGCCGCTTTGGCTGCTTGGCATGGCGATGTGGCTATCGACTGCTGGGAGCACGAGCCTGAAATCAACAGAGAACTCCTTGCCAAGGCATTTGTGGCCACCCCCCACATCGCAGGCTATTCGGCCGACGGCAAGCGCCGAGGCACAGCCATGGTGGTAGAGGCACTGAATGCCGAATATGGCTGGGAGGCAAAGCCGCTCGAAGCCGAGGCACCTTATGGAGGCGTGGCGAAAGTGTCGCTACAGCAAATTGCCGGCAGCTATAATCCGCTTGCCGACACCGAAATGCTCAAGTCCAACCCCGAAGCCTCCAATTTTGAGCACCTTCGCAATCACTATCGCCTCCGCCCCGAAGTTCTGTAATCCCATTTTCTGTTAGGCTCTTCAAATTTTGCGATTGAGCTAAAATTTGCGTAATTCACATCATTTTCTTACTTTTGGGCAAACAAAAGAATCGTTTGTGAAGAAATTTTCTCAAATAGTCGCTATGGTTTTTCTGTTGTGTTGTTCTGTTGCACAGGCAAAAGAGCACTACAACACCGACTCGCTATTGCGTGTACTTGACGCCACGCTTGACAGTTCCACCATCTACGACAATGCCCTTCGCAGCAGAATCTACCCCCATCGCGTGGCTTATGAAAATGCATCGTCCGTCGATGCGCGAATGAGAGAGGCTGAGTGGTTGTTCTCTGTATATCGTCGTTTCCGTGTAGATTCTGCTATGTATTACGCGCGTGAGCGTGTGAAGATGGCGGGGTTGTGTTCTTCTCCCGATTCTATGCTGGTGGCAAAAATCAATGAAGCCGATGCGCTGAAGCGTTATGGCCGCTTCAATGATGCGCTCGATATTCTGAAAGCATTGCCTCGTAACCAGTATATCCGCGACAGTAAATATTTCTACAATGTGTATCATTCAATCCTCAATTCAATGTTGAAAAACACCTATGGGGAGGCGGAATACTCACAGATGAAAGCGGTGCAGAAAATGTATCGCGACACCTTGTTTATGATGAATCTGGAGGATTTGTCGGTGTATTGTACCAACAAAGCCGAAATGCTGAAGACTGAAGGAAAATTCGGGGAGGCACTTAAATTACTACTTGATGAAAAGCGGAAGCATTATGCAGAAGTGGCTGGCGACGCCATTTTCTGGGCGGTTCTGGCCGACACGTATAAGCAACTCGGCGATATCGAAGGGGCGAAATACTGTTATGCCATGTCGGCCATCGTCGATAAGCATAATAGTAACAAAACCTACACCTCGCTCCAGAATTTGGCTGGTCTGCTCTTTAGCGAGGGCGACACCGATAGGGCATACCGCTACATCACCCACTCAATGAACGATGTGAAAGAGGCCAACGCATTGAGCCGTTTGTCGCTCGTGGGTGAATATTTGCCCATTATCACCACGGCCTACGAAAAAAAGCAGCACAGCAAGGCGGTGAGGCGTATGCTTGTCATTGCCATTTCTGTGATTGTGGCCTTGGTGCTGGCTCTACTCTTGTTTTTGCTGTCTCGCCGCACCAAGAAATTGGCCAATGTTCAGGAAAAGCTTGCTGAAAGTAATGCACAGCTCCAGCAACTCAACCACACGCTCAATGCTATGAACGATGCGCTGAAGGAGAGCAACATCATTAAGGAGGTGTATATTGGCCAACTGTTCAACTTGTGCTCAAGTTATATCGGTCAAATTGAGAATTATCGCGTGGGCCTTATCACTAAACTAAAAAGCGGCAAGGTGAAAGATTTGGAGAAAGTGCTGAGTCAACCCATAGCTGGAGCCCAACTCAAGTCGCTATTCAAGAATTTCGACAAGGTGTTTCTTGAAATTTTTCCTAATTTCGTGGCCGATTTCAACGCACTTCTTTTGCCTGGTGAAAAAATTGTGCCAAAGCCCGGCGAGCTCCTGTCGCCCGAGCTCCGAATCTATGCCCTCGTGAGGTTGGGCATCAACGACAGTACCAAGATTGCCGACTTCTTGCACTACTCTGTACAGACCGTTTACAATTACCGCCAGCGCACGCGCAACAAGGCAAATATGACCCGAGAAGAGCTGCTTCAGCGCATTCAAATGCTCTAATTCCTTACTTTTTGACTTACTTTTTTCTGCGTGATATAAAATGCTAATCATTTGCATGTTAGATGTTTAGTGTTTTCTATTACTTACTTTTATTATTTAATACCTACCAAAGAAGTGTTTTTGTTTATAATTTTGTGATGCTAAGATTATTGATTAACCAAATTACATCATTTATAAACCAAATTCATTAACTAACTAATCTTTCCTCAATGAAAGTGTCAAAACAAATTCTTTCAAGAAGCTTGTCACTGGCAGTGATGATGCTTCTTTGCGCTGTGTCTGTTATGGCGCAAGTGACTGTGAAAGGACAAGTTCTCGATGAAACCAATCAGCCAGTGATTGGTGCTTCGGTGCTTGTTGTTGGAACTGATAGAGGTACAGCTACCGACATCGATGGCCGTTTCTCTCTCAACGCTCCATCTTCATCTTCAGTTCTTAAAGTATCTTATGTAGGCTACAAGACTATCGAAGTTCCTGTGTCTGCTGCAGCTACTATTGTGATTCAACCATCAGCAGCCAACCTCGACGAGGTGGTTGTGATTGGTTATGGTGCAGTGAAGAAATCAGATGCCACCGGTTCTGTGCTCGCTATTCACCCCGACGAACTTAACAAGGGTAACCGCGTGACAGCTCAAGACGCGCTCGTCGGTAAAATGGCTGGTGTGAACGTGGTCCCTGGCACTGGTGCTCCTGGCGAAGGCGCCACTATCCGCATCCGTTCGGGTTCTTCACTCTCTGCAAGCAACGACCCGCTTATTGTTATCGATGGTGTGCCTGTTGACAACTCAAGTATCAACGGTGCAAGCAATCTCATCGGTTCGCTCAACCCAGAAGATATCGAAACCTACACCGTGCTCAAAGATGCATCTGCTACCGCTATCTATGGTTCTCGCGCATCTAATGGTGTAATCGTTATCACCACTAAAAAGGGTACCGATCGCCTTAAAGTGAACTACAACGCTAACTATGCCTACAGCAAGGCGGCAAAAACGCTCGAAGTGCTCAGCGCTGAAGAATTCAAGGCGTTTGTCCCCACCGTTACAGGTGTGCCAAGCAACCCTGATTTTGGCACAGCCAACACCGACTGGCAAAAAGAAGTGCTCCGCGGCGCATTCAGCACCGACCAAAACATTTCTGTTTCGGGCAAGCTCAACACTTCTGCTTTCAATAGCCCCTATCGTGTGTCGCTCGGATTCACCGATCAAAATGGTATTCTCAAGACCAGCAACTATAAGCGCTATTCTTTGGGCGTGAGCCTCGCTCCTTCGTTCCTCAACGACCACCTCACTGCCAATATCAACGGTAAGGTGTCGTATGAAGACAACCATCGCGTGAGTGGCTCTGTAATGAACTCGGCTATCAATTATGATCCTACACGCGCTCCTATGACTGGTAGCGCAACAGCAGCAACCGACCCTGGTTTGGGCTACTTCGTTTGGACCAATGGCGGCGCTCCTATGGCTATCCAGCCCAACAACCCTATGGCAACTATCGACCTCGACAAGCGTCGTAACGACATTATCCGCTCTATCGGTAGTGCGGCTATCTCTTATAAGGTGCATGGCTTCGAAGACCTCAAGTTCAACCTCAACCTCGGTTACGATGTGCTCCGCAGCAAATATAACGAAGATGTTCCGACACTTGCAGGCTTGATGTACACCGAAAACAAGAAGGATGGTACAGGTTTGCAATTGCGCGAAACACAAAAGAAGAACAACTACCTTCTCGACTTCTTTGTAAACTACGACAAGACCTTCGGTAAGCACTCTGTTGGTGCGATGGTGGGTTACGGATGGCAACATTTCTGGAAAAAGCTCGACACCACTAAGCATGCTCCTGATGGTGAAGAACTTGCTTCTCCATTCCACTCTGAATCGGAATATTACCTCCTTTCTTGGTACGGTCGTTTGAACTACGCTTACGACAACCGCTACCTCGCTACCGTTACTCTTCGTAACGATGCTTCTTCTCGCTTCGCTAAGGAAAACCGTTGGGGTCTTTTCCCATCAGTGGCTCTTGCATGGCGCATCTCTCAAGAAGATTTCTTCAAAGAACAGAATGTGATGTCCGACCTCAAGCTCCGTCTTGGCTATGGTGTTACTGGTCAACAAGATATCCTCAACGACTATCCATACATGGGCACATACAGCTATTCTTACGATGAATCTTCTTACAAGTTCGGCGACAAGTGGTACAACATGATTCGTCCAAATGGTTACGACAAGGATATCAAATGGGAAAGCACCACTACTTGGAACGTGGGTCTTGACTACGGTTTCCTCAACAATCGCATCTATGGTTCTATCGACTACTACAAGCGCTACACCAAAAACCTTCTCAACACCATCAACGTGATTTCTGGTACCAACTTCTCTTCAGTTATCACCACCAACATCGGTAAGATGGAAAATGAAGGTGTGGAATTCGCCATCAACGCTGTGCCAGTGAAGACTTCCGACTTCGAATGGTCGCTCGGCTTCAACTACACATGGAACACTTCAAAGATTACGAAACTCAACACCATCGACTCTGAAGCAAATTATGTGAGCACTGGTTCTATTTCTGGAACTGGTAAGTATGTTCAGGTGTTTATGGTCGACAAGCGCCCTTACACCTTCTATCTCGCTCAGCAGGCTTACGACGATGCTGGCAAGCCTATTGAAGGCCAGTACGTACAGCCCGACGGCTCTGTTTCTTCTACCGAAACTCGCTATGCTACCGACAAGTGCGCCCTTCCAAAGTCGTATCTCGGTTTCAACACCCGATTCAACTATAAGAACTGGGATCTCTCAATCGCTGGCCACGGTGCTTTCGGCTTCTATGTTTACAATTACGTGAAGGCCGACCAATACATTCAAGGCGTTTACAGCGACCAAGGTTATTATGCTAACATACTCAAGAGCACTCGCGATGCTGGTTTCCAAATCCAACAACTCTACACCGACTACTGGCTTGAAAAGGGTGATTTCTTCCGCATCGACAACATCACTTTGGGTTACACCTTCAACAAATTGTGGAACTCTGCTTCATCACTCCGTTTGACTCTCGGCGTTACCAACTTGTGTACTTTCACTGGCTACGACGGTATCGATCCAGAACTTGAAAACGGTATCGACCGCAACGTGTATCCACGTCCTCGCACATTCAACTTTGGTGTTAACTTAACTTTCTAAACAATTAAACATTAGATTACAATGAAAAAATATATTTATTCAGTCGCAATGGCTCTTGTTGCTGCTCTGACAATTTCTTCTTGTACAGGCGACCTCGACACGAAGCCTCTCGACGACAACGACTTGGTGGCAAGCACTGTTTACTCCACTGCCGACGGCTATATGGGGGTGCTTGCTAAGTGCTATGGTTCGCTCATCCTTACCGGACAGAAGGGTGGCGACGGTGGTAATGGTGACCTTGAGGGGGCCAATGAAGGATATTCGGGCTATGTACGCCTCATGTTCTATCTCCAAGAACTCTCTACCGACAACTTCTTGATGCCTTCAAGTTCCAATGGCTTGCGTAAGTGCCTCAATATGCAATGGGACGCAAGCAACGCACCTGTAATCACTTGGACCTACCAACGCCTTTACATGTGTATTGCCTACTGCGACGAATTCTTGCGCGAATGCACTCCTGGCAAGTTGAAAGAACGTGGACTCGACGGACAGCTCGGTGCTAAGTGTGGCGAATACCGTGCTGAGGTGCGCTTCTTGCGTGCATACTGCTATGCTACTCTCTGCGACCTTTTCGGTGGTGTGCCATACGTGGACGAAAACACTTCTGTAACCGACCTCCCCGACCAGATGACTCGCCAACAAACTTTCGAATTGGCAGAAAAGGAACTCAAGGCTATTCTCGGCGAAACTGAAAGCACCGACGTCCTTGGCGACGCTGGCGCTACTGAATATGGCCACGTCAACAAGGCTGCTGCTTGGTTCTTGCTCGCTCGTATGTATCTCAATGCTAAGACTTGGATTGGCGTTGACCGCTACACCGACTGCTTGACCTACAGCAGGAAGGTAATCGACTGTGGAAAGTATCCTTTGGCAAGCGACTATCGTCAAATCTTCCTTGCCGACAACGACAAGTGCTCTGAAATCATTTGGCCTCTCGTTCAAGATGGCTTGCGTGGTCAAAGTTCTGCCGGCACCAACTTCTATGTGAAGGCTTTCGTGAATGGTGCAATGGACGGACTCTATCAAACTGGTGTTGAGACCCGTGGTTGGGGTAATGTTCGCGCTAAGATGACGCTCTGCGACGCATTCGATGCAGCTGATGTGGCATTCGATACCAACGACACTTGGGGTAACAACAAGAACGACAAGCGCGCTCAATTCATGACTGCTCTCCCAGGTCAGAAGAAGGAAACTTGCGACGATAAGGGCGCGATGACCAGCACATTCACTTGCGGTTATGGCTACATCAAGTGGCGCAACGTCACAAAGGACGACAAAGTTGGCCCTTCAGGCACGCAATACACTTCTATTGACTTCCCTATGTTCCGTACGGCTGACGCCTACTTGATGGCGGCTGAAGCTATCGTACGCGGTGCTCAAGGTGGCACACGTGCCGATGCAGTGAACTATGTGAACGAAGTTCGCAACCGTGCTTACATGAGCGGCAAGTATGTTAAGGCTGGCGTGAAGCCTGGTGTGGGTGCTGACATCACCGACGCTCAACTCACTCTTGACTTCCTCTTGGACGAACGTCAACGCGAATTGGCTTCTGAAATCATTCGCCGTACCGACTTGGTTCGCTTCGGTAAGTTTACCAAGGGCAAGAACTGGGATTGGAAGGACGCTGTGTTTGAAGGTAAGGATGTTGACGACCACTTCAACATTTTCCCAATTCCAGAAGCTGAGCGTACCAACAACTCAAAACTCGAACAAAACAAAGGTTATTAATTCCTAACTCAATCTATGGCAGGGGTACTGTAGTGCCTCTGCCATTCCTTGAATAAGATTATGAAAAAATTATTTATTTCTTTGCTCTTGTTGGGGGCAGCAACCACTTCATTTGCACAAGACGCAAAAGAGGAAATCTTTGCCGACCTCAACAAAGCTGGGTCTGTGTATTATGCCTACCCGGTGAGCACTCCTCAGCATGTGACCGCTCCGCCAAAAGGATTCGAGCCTTTCTATGTGAGCCACTATGGACGTCACGGGTCAAGATACTTGATCAATGACAAGGACTATAAGGACATGCTCGACTTGATGCAAAAGGCTCACGATGCCGGTGTGCTTACGCCGCTTGGCGAAGATGTGTTGAGTCGCATCAAGAAAGTGTGGGTGAATGCTGAAGGCCATGGGGGCGACCTGTCGCCACTGGGCAGCCGTCAGGCGAATGGCATTGCACACCGCCTCTACGACGCTTATCCACAAATTTTCAAGAACGGAGGCCGTGTCACCGCTCGAAGCACCGTGTCGCTGCGATGCTCTCTCACGATGTCGGCTTTCTGTGAAGGCTTGAAGGAGAAGAATCCTGCGCTCGTTGTCACTCGCGAATCGAGCAACAAGCACATGAGCTACCTCAACTATCATAGCCAAGAATCTTCCGATTTCAACAGTGAAAAAGGTCCTTGGCGCGAAGAATACCGTAAATTTGAGGAAAAACATGTGAACGGCGACCGTTTGGCTGCAACTTTGTTCAATAGCAAGGAATATATCAACAAGAATGTGAATCCTCGCAAATTGGCATGGGGCTTCTATTGGTTTGCTGTGGATATGCAGGACATGGAGGAGGAGGTTTCTTTCTACGACTTGTTCACAAAGCAGGAGCTTTTCGACATCTATCAGGTGTTCAACTATCGCTTTTATGTTCAGGACGCCAACTATGCTGGTGGGCGAGGCATGTCGTTTGAAAATGTGCATCCACTGCTTCGCAATGTGATTGAAAGCGCTGAGGCTGCCATTGCCGGTAAGGGCGATGTGGCCACGCTCCGTTTCGGACACGATGGTAATCTGATTCCATTTGCTGGCGTTCTGGGGCTGAAGGATTGCTACAATTCTGTAATGGACCCCAACGAGTTCTACCAAGCATTCCGTTCCCACTACATTGCGCCAATGGGTGGTAATGTGCAAATCATATTCTTCCGCAACAAAAAAGGCGAGGTGATTGTGAAATTCTTGCTCAACGAGCAGGAAACCAGCATCCCTGCCCTTAAAACCGACATGGCTCCATTCTATCGCTGGAGCGATGTGAAGAATTATTACGAAACAGAAGTGCTCAAATGAGTTTCTTTTCTACGCGCAATAAGGCAAGGTTTATTTTGTGTTGACCTTGAGGCAGCCTCTACCGCATAGGAGGCTGC
>JAKSMA010000039.1 GCA_024400895.1 Muribaculaceae bacterium
ATAGTAATAACGCCTACTTCATCACTTTGGCGGTGGTGCCGTCGGTAACGAGAATGATGTTCACGCCAGGTTGCATATTGCTCAACTGCTGGCCCGCCGCATTGTAGATGGCTTTCACTTCGCGCTCACCGACTGGAATGTCCTTGATGCCGGTTGGCACACCGTAGTGAATCACGAGATGGCTTGCTGTGCTCACACCTTCTACCCACAGGCGGTAAGCATCGGCAGAGGCTTCGCCTTCGTTCTTCAAGATATCGCTACCGCTAACGCTATAGTATTGTGCCTTGCCCTGTGCTGGGTCGAGTGCTGCAGGAGCAAATGCGCCCTTCACTGTCCAGTTGTCGTTGATAGGCTGTTCTTCCATAGCGTTGATCACTTCGGTCCAGTGGCCCTTTACCACGAAGGTGGCATTGGCTTCAGGAGCCTTGGCGGCCTTGCTATCATTTGCTACAATACGCTTCACGAGCAGAGGAGTGCCTGCAGGAATGTAGTCGGGAGCATCTTCAATGCAGAGATAAGTGGTGTTGTCCGAAGTCTTCACATCGCTGATAGTGTAGAGTTTTGCATCACCTTCCACATCATCCAAGCCGAATGCGTAAGGCAGACAGAGGGTTTGCCATTCTTCACTTTCTTGGAACTCTCCGCTATATACAGCCAGCGATGCATCGAAATTCACAGGCGACTTGAATGGGCCGTAGAAGTTCACGCCATTGGCCATATAACCTTCTTCATCCTTAGGAGTGACTACGATATTGGCCTCGTCGTTCACTGCGTGGCGGATGTATTTGTATTCCTTGCCACAGATAGTGCAAACTGCACGGTAGAGCCCGTCGGCATCGGCATGGTCAGCGCACAGGTGCAATGAGTGACCACCTTCCGTTACATGTGGCTTTATTGCCACCTTCACTGTGTCTTTGTCATAGAAAGAATTTTTGGAGACTGTGGTGACGATTCTAATCACGTCGCCGGCCTTAAGATTCTTCACAACGAATGGCTCTTCCCAGTGGTGTGGTATAGTATTCAATCCGACATGGTCGTCATACTGCTTATAAGGCTTGCCGTTCACATAGAATGTGAAGTATACATTGGCTGGGGATACAGATGTTTGACCTTCAATTTCAAATGTCATTTTCTCGATTTCTGCTGATGAAACCGTGTGAGTGAACTCGGCGAAATCTACTTCTACACCCTTCACGGTGCTTTGGTCGAAATTGTAGATTGCTGCTGAGCCTTCTTTCATGAATTTGAATCTCCATGAATCAGGGTTGTCGATGCTGCTAAAGACTTCAACTTCGGGCAAGGCAGTCTTCGCTTCCAGCTCAATGTCGGCGATACCTTGTGGGTCGACAAATGTAGATTCGAGAGCAAGCATATTGTCGTCGGTGGTGGCATCATCGTTGCTGAACAGGTTGTCGCACTCAGTGCAATGCCAAGCCTCGGTGCGGCCGCCTTGCTCACAATCGTAGGTTGCAGCCCAATGTTCCATCGTGTGCTTCTTGACATGCTCAACGGCGCCGTCAACGCGTGCGGTCACGCCGTCGGGCATAAGTACAAAGTTAGGCATGCTGTTCATACACAGGTCACACAAATACAAGTTCTTGCCGCTGGGGTGCAGACACGAATGGTTGCGCTGGTTGGGTGAAGCCTTGGTCATTGTCTGGTGTCCCACCTTGTGGTAACGGACCTCATCGCCAGCTTTGCGGTCGCTCACACCGGTTTCGGTGGCAGTACTTTCGCAATCAGGATAAACGGTTGCATCAGCATACAGGGTGTTGTGTGATGGGTCGGTAACGGGAAGTACATCAACGCCAAAAGTCTGATGCCATACGCCTTTGCCTTGAATAGAATCGGCGTTGAACAGAACAGCCATTTTGCCATTGGTGACATCGGCATGACGAATTACGGTGCCATGCTTCTGGTTATCAACCATCGCCTGAGCTGTGAGTCCGTTGCAAATCGAAGAGAAATCATAGAACACATTGTTCACTTCCGCTGGAGCAAAAGTTACATCGCTATTTGACCACAGCGCGCTACTCTTGATGCGGTCATGCTTGCCTTCAACTCGGCAATTTGCATAGATGTTGTGCAACTTGAGGTCTGCTGTCCACAAAGCACCAACGACACCTGCTGCACATGGGCGGTCAACGCTCTCTTCAGCAGTTCCGACAACGTGGCACTTTACTGTGCAGTCATTAATTGAACATGGTCCAACGGCAGAAGCTGCATGACCCACCAAACCACCAGTAAAGAGACCACCTATCACGGTGCCACGCACATGGCAGCGCATAATACTGCCACCACGCAACCATCCAGCAAGCAGACCAACGCGTTCTCCGCTTGGTGTATTGTTTACGCCTTCAAGGGTGAGGTCCTTAACCACTGCCGCACCCGTAAGAGTGCCAATGAATCCCGACACTTTCGCATCAACATTGTTGACCATTAGGTTGGTGATAGTGTGATTGTTGCCATCAAACACGCCTGAGTAATTTTTAATGATGGTCCAAGCCATATCCTTGAAATCAACATCTTTCATCAAGCGCGCGCAGAGGCTGGTTTCGCCACCATTCACGCGATTTGCAAAGGAAAGGAGGTCGGTGGCCGAGTTGATGAGAATAGGATCATCCTCGGTTCCTGTTCCAGGATTCACATAGGCATGGCAGTCGGGGCACTGCCAGCGTCCGTCCTCGAGTTGAACAGGGGCAGAGCGGTGATTGTCGGGGGCAAAGTCGCCCACTTCTTCAAGTTCGCCATAACCGTGGCACTCATCGCATCTGTAGCCTACGAGTGCGCGTTCCACACAATTGGCAACTCGTGCAATGCCTTTGATTTCATGGTCGCAGTGGTGCTCTTCAATCCACTCGCTGCGAACCAGTCCGTGACTGCAGCAACTAAAATATTTCTTGTGATAATTGCCATCCACATTCAATACGGTTGGAGCAACTGAATGGGTGTGGAATTCCATGGTGAGGTATGTACATTTGCCTAATACGTGTGCACCATCGTCCATACACACATCGCTGGTCCAAGAGCCATCGCTATTGACCTTTCCCACATAGGTGCCGCCGTTATTTTTCTTGCGACGAGCAAGGAGCGAAGTGATTACTTGCCCATTTTGCTTTTTGGAGCCGTCTTTGGTGTAGAAAAGATAGATGTAGCTACCACTGGCACCCGAATTGAGGTCGTAAGCCTCGTTTTTTCCGTAAATGCCTACAGGATAGTAAGTGCGACCACCGTAAGTGAAAGAAGTGACACCCTTGTACTTCTTGCCAGCAAGCACGATAAAATTAGTGATGCCTTCTACTGCATTATCAGTAGTGGTGTAATATAAGCCGAGACTTTCAGCCACACCCAACATTTCTTTGCAGTTCATGGCTGCATGGAAGCCGTCCTCGTCCATGACGATATTGAAATTTTTCTTAATATAGTCAAAATCGCGACCTTCGCCTGGGTCCACTGCATCGCTCCATACATAGATTTTGTCGATGTAGGCATAGGCATTGTTCATTCCAAGTAATGCCAGCAGCGCAGCGCATATAATATGTTTATAAAGTTTCATAGCCGTTGCTTTTAAAATCTGTTTGTCATTTTCATTGTCTCTAAAAAAGTCGTAATCTCGCGAGCATTATTCCTCTGCCTCGAAGTTTTCATAACCAGGTTCTATGTCCTTCGTCGAAACCACGAATCTAATTCCCACAGTCTTGTCGCCTTTGCCTTCAGGCAGATAGAAGCCACGGTAAGCGGTGCGGCACTGTTCGGGATTAGAGATGTAGCTACCGCCACGAGTGACAATGCCTAATGCAGTCTTGGGATTGCTCACGGCATTGTTGCAAGGCTCGTACCAAGAATTACACATTTCGCTCACATTGCCGCTCATGTCATAGATTCCCAAAGAGTTGGGCTTGAGTTTATTCACCTCCTGTGTGGTTTTTCCTTGTGAGGGCTCTATATACCATGCCACATCTTTGATGGCATCGCTGCCGCTGTAGCGTGTGCCTGTTGCACACTGACCTCCGCGGGCTATATATTCCCATTCAGCCTCTGTGGGCAAACGGAAAAGATGGGTGTTTGAGACGAAGTCGTTCAGTTTCTTGACGAAATCCAAAGCTTGGTTGTACGACATGCCATAGGCTGGATATCTGTCGCCCAATCCCTGTTCGCTGGTCCACAAATTGCTAACAGCCTTATCGCCACCCACAATTTTCCATTGCTCTTGGGTGATTTCTGTTTCGCATACATAGAGGTCATCAACTTCCACCTCTCGAGCAGGCATCTCGTCGTATTCTGCGCCCTGTTGCTCTGCAGTGGCACCAATGGTGATTTTGCCACCATGGACAAGGTACATACGCATTCCTGAGTTACCAATTCCTCGGAAAAGCTTCTTGGCGGGATATTTCACATCTCCGTTTTGTGCATTGCCAGCCATAGCCACAAGCAGCAACATCATTGATAAAAATATTTTTTTCATTGCTATATAATTTTGAAATAGTTGTTCATTTAACCCAGAAAGTTCATTAGGGCATGGATAAGATTTTAGGCTTTCATAGTGTCAGGATTTGCGCTATTTTGAACGAGCAAGGGGGCTCCTATGTGAGCGACAAATAGTACAAATCATGCCTATGAGGGACAAAATATTGCCATTTGTGCCTAATGGACTTTTTGGGGGTTAATAAGTAAACGTTTACGCGCTTTTGTCTACGCGCTAACTTCTTTGAAGAATTCATAAATTGCAGCGCCTAC
This sequence comes from Muribaculaceae bacterium, assembly GCA_024400895.1. Classification (GTDB taxonomy): domain Bacteria; phylum Bacteroidota; class Bacteroidia; order Bacteroidales; family Muribaculaceae; genus Sodaliphilus. Next base: position 4,738 of record JAKSMA010000039.1, read on the forward strand.
CACCAACAGCACAGAAAGTACAATGATAATGTGGCTTGCATTCTGCAAAATGATATGTTTCAATTGCTTTTTCATAGCTGTAACATTTTTCACGTTTACAAATCATGTTAACCGATGCCCAGCAAAAGGATTACCAATCAAATTCTGTATAGTTGAAAGATACATACATCGGACTTGATGATTTCTTTCCTGTGGCAAGGGTGATTTCGGTGCGCTTGCCGTTGAGTTTTGTGCTCCACATGTCATAACCGCTCACTCCTGTGTAAGGTTTCCATTCGCCCACTCCATGTTCGGTGGTCAATTGCTTTTGGAATTTTGCGAAGTCGATGTTTTTAGGATACATCACAAAGCTACTTACAAGGCCATCTTTTCCGATATGGTAACTGTATTGGCGTCCGTCTTTGTGGTTGAAGTCGTATACTGTGGCCCCACCATCAACATAAGTGTGGGGGTCTTCAACAAAACCTTCATAATTCTTCATGAATGCACGCACGTCGTCGATAGTACAGTGCCACTTAATGCATGGAGCCTTATAAACAAATTCTTTTGGATCGGGATCTGGAACTGGTTTTGGTTCATCTTTTTCATCACCACAAGAGCAGAAAACTGTTGTTGCGAAAATCATCGCCATCAACAAAAATAAATTCTTTTTCATAATCGTAAGTTTTTTTTATCGTTAATAATTTTTTGTTCAATTTGTTTTCGTGCTGCAAAGTTCCGCATCGGCCATACCCGTTTCTTTATAAAAACAGGAAAAAAATTTATAAGTTTTTATAAAAACCTCCACAAATCTCCAATTTTGCCCGAATTTGAACATTTTTATAACGACGAAACAGATTCTTTTTTTTAATTTTGCATACACAACGAAAAAAATCAACAATGCTATTACCTCTAATATATTTTCTGCCCTGCATCGTTTCGCTTTTGTGGTTTGTTTCGTTCCTCCTGAAGAAGAACAACAATCACCAGCGATTCTTCTGCTACGCTGAGGGATTCTCTGTCATCTTATATATGATTTTCGGGATTTATCTGTTTCCCGACATCGACTACAGCACGATGGTGAAGATGGAGGCCGTGTGCCTGCCATTAGGATTATTGTACCCCGTGTCGCTCATCGCATGCCTGTATATCCACCTCATTGGCCGAAAGCTGAAAGCGCAATGGATGTTCACGCTCATCGTGCCAGCCATCGTGGTGGGTGTGGCTGTAAACTTACTGTGCTTCATCATAGGCTTCGACAAGGCTGCCATAGTCAGCAAAATGTTTGCATCGCCAGAAGGGCTCACAGGGCAATTCGATACACAACTGAATCAGCTGTACTGTTTCTTTACATATTATGTGTTTGTGGTATTAACTGCCATATTTTTGATTGTCACCTGCTGTGAATGCATTGCCATCCTCCGCAAGCAAGGCTACCGACTTGGCGATGTGTGCCGATTCCTCTTCAAGAAAAAAGCCACTACAAGGGCGCGAGTCATCGTCATTATGGTGCTAACAGAAATAGTATTGGTAATTCCGCCTATGGCAATTGGCAGTGTGTATTTCTCTCAAAATATGATATTCGGGGCATCACTCGTGATTGCACTTGCCGTGACCAAGCACCTCGTGGCATATCTCGAATTTTACAGCGACGATAACCGCCCGGTAACGCTTTACGAGCTGTCGCACCTCTCGCTGTTTTACGGCAAGGTAGAGGGTGAAGAAGAACACGTGGTAGAAAAGCAAGCGGAAGTGAAAGTTTCTCCCGCACAACTGAAAATGGACAAACGCTTCGAAAAGTTCAAAGAGCTGATGGAAGTGCAACAAGTGTGGAAAGACGAAGAACTGACAGCGGCATCGCTGTGCGAGATGATGGATGTGGGCAGAACCACCCTGTCGGCTATGATTAGCCAGCACTACGACAAACCACTGCGCGACATCATCAACCACTATCGCATTGAAGAAGCAAAGAAATTTATGCTTGAAAATCCCAAAGCCACTCAAGAAATGGTGGCGCAAAATTGCGGTTTCAAAAATGCCCAATATTTCAATACACAATTCAAAAAAGTAGTGGGCGATACGCCCGCTATGTGGCTCGCAGGAAGAGACTCTAACAACGGCGAATAGCCTACTCGCGGGTTTCGCCACTCTATCATCAACACGCATAAGAAGCGTACTCCTGAAAATTATTACATAAAAGTGGGGGTGGTTTACAAAAAAATGTGTAAATTTGAACTTTAAGACTCCACTATACACAAAGATTATGAGCAACATCAAGAAAATCGTACTCACAGGCGGTCCTTGCGCAGGTAAGACCACTGCATTAGTAAAAATCATAGAATATTTCTCAAGCCGTGGCTACAAGGTGTTCACTGTGCCTGAAGTTCCCACTATTTTCCTCCAGGCCGGTATGGACTACCTGACTAAAAACAAGGCCCTTTTCTATGAAGGCGAAAAGGCCACTCTTGAAATACAGATGGCAATGGAACGCTCGTTCATGAAAATGGCTGAGCAATGCGAAGAGCCTACCGTAGTGATTTGCGACCGTGGCGCGCTCGACATTTCAGCATATCTTCCTGCAGAAATGTGGCAAGAAATCACCTCGCTGTGCGGAACAACTTCGGCAGAACTTCGCGAATCGTACGATGCAGTGCTCCACCTCGTGTCGGCTGCCGACGGTGCTGAACAATTCTACAACACTACCAGCAACGAAGTGCGCACTGAAGGACTTGAACTGGCTCGCACACTCGACAAGAAGGTGATTGAAGCCTGGGCTGGTCATCCACACTTGCGTGTAATCAACAACCACGAAGACTTTGACCACAAACTCGGACGCGTGCTTCAAGAGATTTCAAGTGTGCTCGAATTGCCTCAACCAATCGAGGAAAGCAGAAAGTACATCGTGGAGGTGCAAGGCGAAATAGAAGGTGCCGTAAAGAGCGAAATCACTCAAACCTATCTGGTGGCAGAGCCCGACTGCGAAGTGCGTCTGCGCCGTCGTGAATGGCAGGGCAAGCCGTTCTATATCCACACCACCACCAAGCGCAATACACAGAGCGAACAACTAAACACCGAACGCCAAATAAGCAAAAATCTCTACACTTCACTGCTCCAGCAAGCCGACCCATATCGCCAAACTATCGAAAAGACGCGCTGCAGCTTTATCTGGAAAGGCCAATATTTCGAACTCGACACCTACAAAACTCCCTGCGAGGGTCTCGTGATTCTCGAAACCAGAGATGTGGCCGCAGGCGAAGCGGTGAAATTCCCACCTTTCTTGCGTGTGCTTGAAGATATCACAGGCAACAAGAAATACTACAACTACACTATGGCTGTGAAGCACTAACAAGTGGCATTCACACCATTCAGAACATTTTTTATGAGCAAACTTTTCCTTGCATTTATCATATCGCTCCTCGCTTTCAGCGCTCGCTGTGAGAACGGAGTGGACCAAGTGATTGCCATCAACGGCATCACCACTCACTATGTGACCGCCGGTCCGGAAAACGGCCCTGCAGTGATTATGGTGCATGGCAATGGCGGATCGTACAAGGCGATGGAAGTGCCAATGAAAGTGATGGCCGACGCTGGCTATCGCGTCTACGCCCTCGACTCGCGTGGGCAAGGCCAGAACGCCCCTCTCGACGAATACCACTATTTCGACATGGCAGAGGATGTGAACGCATTCATCGAAAAGATGCACCTGCAGCAACCTGTGGTGCTGGGATTCAGCGACGGCGGCATTATAGCCATTGAGTTGGCGATGATGCACCCTGGCAATGTGAAGGCGATTGGTGCCTGCGGTGCCAATGTGCAACCCGACGGCATCGTTCCTAAAGCCTACGCCGATTTCAAGAAGTGGGTGGACGACGCCCGAAAAGCAGGGGAAAAGATTCCCGCGCTCACGCTGATGCTGGTTGAAGAGCCTTCGCTCACACCGGAGCAACTGCAAACCATCAGTGTACCCACACTCATTATGGCGGGCGAAAACGACCTCATCACCTTTGAGCACACCGTGCACATCCACAAAAACATCAAGGGCAGCAGCATGCTCATCCTTGGTGGCGAAGACCACGGCTCATACGTGAACAGCGGCAAAGCAGCCCAATATTTCATGACATTCCTCAAGGGACTGTAAAATATTGCCATTTGCTCCTAATGAACTTTCTGGGTTAACCATCCACACACATGATATATGACAGAGGAATCTCCTGCAGTTTTCTCTGTTTTTTTTGTTCAATCGCCCTCTAAACTTACAAAATTCAACAAATTAGCTATTTTTCACTACAAACCGCTCAAAATTCGTTTTATCATATTAATATTTTTTACTAATTTTGTACTCACAACAGGTATCATACACTCAAACGCAAACTTTAATCACTGATAATTATAAATTAAATTATTATAAACACTCCTAAAACATTTTTTATGAAGAAATTCTTTACTCTTCTCACAGTGGCTTCGATGGCTACTGGCGCTTTTGCACAAACAGTCAGCCCTTCTAACGAAGAGGTGCAACTCGTTGGCGAAGGCATGTCGCACAACACGCAATATGTGGTGGGCACAAACTATGTAACTTTTGCTCCTGCTGTCTGGTGCGTTTCAACCGACAAAGTTATCAACTTTACCGAGCTTGAAGAAGCTCAATTCCATGGTGTGAGCAATGCCGGTGTGATTGTTGGCTCTCACACCTACGCTATCAAAGCCAACTTAGACGGCACTGTGGTGGAACTCTTTGCCGACAAGGGCAACCTCGTGGAAGATGAATGGGGCTCGTACTACGACAAAGAAGCAGGCTCCGACGCTTGGAACATCACTCCTGACGGAAAATACATCGTGGGCGACTACTTCGACAATGCCTACAAAACTATCCCTTGCGTTTGGACTGCCGACAACCAACGCATCGACCTTCCAATGCCTGATTTCGCAACATTCCCATTCGAAATCGACGGTGCAGGCGCTCGCTGGATTAGCGACGACGGCAAGGTGATTCTTGGTTATGTGAACGACAACTTCGGTACTTGGCCAGCAGTTTACTGGACCATGAACGACGATGGCTCTTACACTTGCCACCCACTTTGCACCGACTACTATGGCGAAACTCCAGATGCTGGCAAGCCATATATGTTCTTCACTCCTACAGCATTAAGCGGCAACGGCGAATGGATTACACTGCAAGTGGCTCCACCTTACGACATGTTCAACTGGGAAGAGCCAAAAGTGCAATGTGCTCGCATGAACCTCAAGACCATGCAAATCGAAACCTTCGGCGATGGCTCAGAAGTGTTCGACATGGCAGCTATTGCTAACAATGGTACTGCAGTTGGTTACCTCGACCCAGGCTCAATGTTCGGTCGTATCGGCACCATCTGGTTCCCTCACAAAGAGCCAACCATCGTGAACAACATTTTCCCAGGCAACGACTACTTCGACGCCACTCTTGGTGGTATGGGTTGCAACACCCCTTGCTTCATCACTCCTGACGCAAGTTGCTTCGGCGGTTTCGCAATGGCAAACGAAGATGACCCCGACATCACCAGCTACATTATGGACCTTCCAGAGCCTACAGCAATTCCTGATGTAGTGGCCGACAAGAAGCAAAACAGCGACGTGAAGGTGAAGGGTACATTCGACCTCAATGGCCGCCGCTTGCAAGGCGACAAGTCGAAACTCGCTCCTGGCATCTACGTAATCGACGGCAAGAAGGAAATCGTACGCTAATCGCGAATCATTCTCTCAAAAAATATTTTCTATCACAAATAATGGGATTGTGCCTCACTGGCGCAATCCCATTTATTTTGCCCCCCATCCTCCCCCAGACCGTCCGAAAACAAAAAAAACGCTCTTGCGAGCGAGCAAAATAGGCGCAGGTAATAGGAATGACAACTCTTTTTTCAAAAAGCTGCATCAAAAAGCTTCACACACAATTTTGTAGGGACGCTCGGCCCGAGCGTCCGGCATCTAACAAATTGACAACCAAATGTAAAGCGGACGCTTGAGCCAAGCGTTCCTACAAAATTTCCACTGACCCGGTTTATTTTTGTTTTTGTGATTCTTCCCCACCATTTTCCCACTGAGCCCACCAAGAGCGTTCCATCTCCACATGGCTGCTACGCGGGGTGTTTTCTATTTTGGAAATCTACAAATGCAATTTCCATTTTTTATTTGCGAAGTTGGGAGAATCTATTGTCAAAATGAGAGCAAATTCCGACAGGTGCGGTTTAATTTTGCATCGTAATCAGAAATCAACGCCACACACAACGCGGCAGACCGACGAAAGATTACGCAACCCAAACGATTCAATGAACAAAGAGTAATTTCATAAAAAGTTTTCTTCATTCCGTTTCTATAAATTTATCTTATTGGCCTTAAATCTAATAGAAAAAACATTCTGTGTTTTTAGAGGAGTAGTTATGGACCAATCGTCGGCAGGGATGCTAACGATTGGTTTTTTCTGCCTCACACAGACGCAACAGATTTAAACAGAATTTTTAAAAAGAAGTCAACAAGTCTACAGGTCAACGAGTCAACAAGTGTTTGGACTACGGGGCTATCAAGGCGCTGTAGGGACGCTCGGCTCGAGCGTCCGAAGCACAACACACTGACAAACAGCCAATTTCCCACACAGACGCTCGACTCAAGCGTCCGATTCCTAACATATTGAATTTCATCGATTATGGTATCCGGACGCTCGAGCCGAGCTTCCCTACAAACTTGACAACAGAAATGTTTATTTCTTGTTTATCGCCTTGCGGAGGGTGGTGGCCTTCCGTAAGGAAGGTGGTGGGGTGAGTGGATGATTTTGTCTGGGAGCTTGCTCACAAGGAAAATCATGCGCTCATACCGCCAGGTGCGTCAGCACCCACCCTACGCGAGGGGTATATCTCGGTTTTTGTTTTTCATCCCCACCTGTTTTCCACAGAGTTCTACTGCTGGCCTTCAGCCCTTCTTTTGGCTACAAGAAACCGCCACTCTTGTCACCACGTCATAAAGACAATGTGCCGGGAGGAGGGGGCGACTGGGGGTGTCACTGCGACGGCGGGGGGAGTTCGGAGTTAATAATGTCTAAAAAAGGAAAGGGGGATTTGTTGTTTTTTTAATTATTATGTAAATTTGTAAGATAATATATGCATAATAACAAAAAACTTCTCTTTATATGAATAGATTACTTTCACTTTTGCTTTTTATCGCATTTAGTGTCCCCATGTGGGGTGTAACCTACACTGTCGACAACCTGCTCTATGAGCTTGTAACATCTCCGTCGGGCTCTACTCCTGGCACTGTTAAGTGTATCGGCTTTGACAAGGACTTGACCACTAACACAGCGCTCTCGATTCCGCATGTAATTACCGTTAACGGCAGCTCGTTCTACGTGAACACTATTGCCAACAGCGCATTTGTCGGCCAGACCAAGATTACCAGCGTGCGCCTGCACTACGGTATCAAGGAAAGTGAGGCCGATGCTTTCTAGAACTGTAAAGGACTCACCCACGTGCGGCTGCCGAGTTCTATGGAGTATATCTACTCCAACGCTTTCGGCGGCTGTACTGCACTCACCAGCGTGTATTATGCAAGCACAACAGGAAAACTGAAAGGTTATTCAGCTTCGGCGTTCCCCTCAAGCACCAAGTGTACGCTGTATGTTCCGAAAACTTTGGAAAACACCAATGACCTACTTACCCAGAGCATATGGGGAGCTGACAAATTCAGGACCATTGAGAAGTCAAGCTATGCATGGGACATCTACATGGGCGATGGCACAATGGCTGTCGTCACCAAGCCTTCTACCGGTACGAGCGTTGACCACGAGTGCGCCATTATCGGTTTCAACAAGAACGGCGGTAACACAGGCGTTGCCGAAGGTATTTATCGCCCCTCAAGTTATCGCGTGAGGCCTTCAAGTCAAGACCGCTACTTCAAGTATGTGACAGTGGCAGACTTCGCGTTTAGAGACAACACCGACCTCACCCAGCTCGACCTTTCAAACCTCACCGCTATCACCAGTTACGGACGCTCCATGTGCTTGAAAGCCACCAATCTCACCACTGTGCGCCTGGCTGGCGGTAAGCTCAGCGGCACAGCGTTTAGCTCTTGTAGCAAGTTGACCAGCGTAGACTTGGGCAGCGTGACTAATATTGGCGAAGCTGAGTTCTATGATAATGCAAGCCTTACCCTGCTTAACATTCCTGCAACGGTAACAGCTATTGACCCAACTTTTGTAGACCTGTGCCCTGCACTCAAGGAAATCAAGGTGGCAACGGGCAACTCTTACTACGAGTCTTTTTCAAGCTCGCTCTACACCAAGGGACAGAAAGAACTCATCAAGGTGCCCCAGGCATACCAGTTCTCGGCTTACAAGACCTCTCCTCTGTGTGAAACC
>JAKSMA010000004.1 GCA_024400895.1 Muribaculaceae bacterium
ATATTCTGTCGCGAATTAGTATATTATTTACGACTGCAAAGTTAATAATAATATTGTGCAAACAAAATATAATTTATACATCAAAGGGGTTCTTTTGATGTAAATCACTCCTTATCCGCTGATTTACTTTTGGTTAGAGCTATTGATTTATACTCTATTTTTGCAATTCTTGCAAGCTGGCGCATCCCAATCCCGGCATTTATAACAACCATGGGAGTGGATGCGAGAAAGGGAGGAGTGAAGATGGGGGAAAGTGGGAGCCTACAGTTTTAATTGGTGGAAGAAGTGCCACATGACTATGGCGGCGGTGTTGGCTATGTTGAGACTGTGTTTGGTGCCGCATTGCGGTATCTCTATGCAGTAGTCGCTGGCGTCAACTGCCTCTTGACTAACGCCTTTCACCTCGTTGCCAAAAATAATGGCATACTTTTCATCAGGCTTGGCAATAAATTGTTGAAGACTTATGCTGCCGTGCACTTGCTCAATCGTACAAATTTTATAACCTTTGTGGCGCAATTGCGCCACTGCTTCACCTATGGTTTCGTAGTGAGCCCAGTCCACACTTTCTTCAGCACCCAATGCTGTTTTGTGGATTTCAGCAGATGGTGGAGTGGCGGTAATACCACACAGCGCTATATGATCGATAACAAAAGCATCGGCTGTGCGAAACACACTACCTATATTCATTTCGCTGCGCACGTCATCGAGCACTACAGCCACTGGTATTTTCTCTACCGCTTTGAATTCCTCGGCGGTAATGCGACCGAGGTCGAGCATACTTTTTTTCTTCATTTTGTATAATTAATCTTTCAATTTAAAATTTCTATAATTTAACAGCTGGATTTCGCTCTCATAATTTTCAAAATCACCTGTGTAAACAATCATCTTTTTCTTAACCGGACAATTTACCCATGAATCTATCTTCTTAAGAGATTTTTCAAAAGTCTTATTGTATGTTTCCGACGACTTTACTTCAATGGCTATAAATTCACCAGCTTCCTTAATCAAAATATCTACTTCATTTTGATTTGAATCGCGATAAAAGAATACACCACCTTCTTTACCCTGATTGTATCTATGCTTCAAAACCTCCATTACTATCATATTTTCAAAAATAGCGCCTCTCATTTTATCTCGCATAAGTTGTTTAGGAGTTTCAATATCAAGCAGATAACAAGCAAGACCAGTGTCGTTGAAATAAAATTTAGGGGTTTTAACCAAACGCTTTGTTGTATTCTCATAATATGGTGGAAGAAGCGTAATGACATAAGAAGCCTGAAGCACAGAAAGCCATCTCGTAATAGTTTTTGAATCTACACCCACTTCATTACCTATTTCTGTAGCATTGAAAAGTGAACCAATTCGCGAGGCACATATTTTTATGAATTTCATAAACTGCATTTGATTTTGAATGTGCAGATAATCGCGTACATCTTTTTCTATATATGTTTTGGCATAAGAAGGATAGAAAAATTTTGCTACATTTTTACCGGCACAAATAGCAGGATATAAACTATTAAAAAGAATTTCATCAATACTTTTTCTTTCTTGCTTTCCTTCGTATTGCGTCATAGGTAATAATTCAAACACCCCAGCCCTACCAGGAAGCGACTCTGATATATTATGAAGCATTTCAAAATTCGAACTTCCAGTGAGCGCAATTTTTCTATTCGGATTTTTATCTACAATTCCTTGAATATACTCAAGCAGAATAGGTACTTTTTGCACCTCATCAATTATAATCCCTTCATCTTTATTTTGATTTAGAAATGCGATTGGATCGTTTTCTGCAAATTCACGCATATTCAAATTTTTAAGACTATAATATTCATAGTCGGGAAACAAATGCAATAGCATTGTACTTTTACCCGACTGTCTCGGTCCTGTAACCGATATTACAGAAAAATACTGGGAAGCTTCTTTAATAACTTCCTCCATGTCTCTATGTAGATAAATATTATTCATTTTTTATGTAATTTCGGAATTATATATCAAAATTACATAATTTTTTATTATTACCAAAACTATTCCATATATTTTTCTTATTATTAACAACCAATGTATATATAACTGTAAATAAGTAATTTCTATATTATTTTCCACTATGCGAAATAACTACTAAATTTGCTGTCGCAAATTTTCTTCACAGAAAACTTCATTAGAGATATATTTTCACTATTTCCAGGGTGGAATATACAATGAGTCCCCTATCAAAATTATACTTATTCTCTTCTTTATTTTCAATGTTAATTCCTTTATAAAAGATGAAATGCTTTTACGGTTATCATCATCCATAAATGTACGCTACAGCTATCTGTAGCAAGTGTTTTTTGTAGTTATCAACAAATTGTTAATAACTTGTGGAAAACGGCTTGAAAACTTTTAAATAAAAAATTGCGAAAATACTTGACTTTTGAAAATCGCTCGGGCTTAACAAATTATGCACTAAATCCAAAAAAGTTGGCATTTACTTATTATTGCATATTTAACAGGGTTTTCGTCAGTTTTTAATAGGTAATGACGCAAGAATTTATTAACTTTGCAAGTTGTTAACAGGGTGTTAATAAAGTTTGGAAAACGCTCTAAATCAAAATTTAAAGTTGTTGACTAACTATTAATAACCTCTGCACCTACACTAATAACTTTATATGCAAGAAAATGGACGAAAAGTTATTGTCGTTATTAACAGCGTATCATCATCAATAATTAATTCTTTAAATTTTAAAAATAAATTAATATATAATGATGTGCGTTGATAACTGTCGGTTGTGTTGGAGGAAAAAATCTGAAGGATTTCAGTTTTTGCCGTACGCACAGAGTGAAGCGGTGCAGCGCTTAAAAATGAATTAAACTACTTTATATAAGACTATGGAATATAATTTTCGCGAAATTGAAAAGAAATGGCAGCAGTACTGGCGCGACCAGCACACCTACCAGAGTGAAATAAAGGCTGACAAGCCTAAATATTATGTGCTCGACATGTTCCCTTATCCATCAGGTGCTGGGCTTCATGTAGGTCACCCTCTCGGTTACATTGCAAGCGACATCTTTGCTCGCTTCAAAAGATTGAAGGGATTCAATGTGCTTCACCCAATGGGTTACGACGCGTACGGACTTCCTGCCGAACAATACGCTATTCAGACTGGTCAACACCCTGAAGTGACTACAGTGAAGAATATTGCTCGCTATCGCGAACAGTTGGAAAAGATTGGTTTCTGCTACGACTGGAATCGCGAAGTGCGTACGTGCGACCCAAAATATTATAAGTGGACTCAATGGGCATTTATGCAGATGTTCAAGAGTTACTACAATACTGAGCTCGACAAGGCTCGTCCAATCGACGAACTGATTGCATACTTTGAAAAGAACGGTAGCGAAGGATGCAATGCCGCTACCAATGGCAAGAATGCTTTCACTGCAGAGCAGTGGAATGCAATGACCAAGGTGGAAAAGGAAAATGCCTTGATGGACTATCGTATCGCTTATCGTGGCAACACTATGGTAAACTGGTGTCCTAAGCTCGGTACTGTGCTTGCCAACGATGAAGTGAGCGAAGGCGTTTCACTTCGTGGCGGCTATCCTGTAGTTCAAAAGATGATGAGTCAGTGGTGCTTGCGCGTTTCGGCGTACGCAGGTCGTTTGCTTCGTGATCTTGATAATCTTGATTGGACCGACTCTATCAAAGAAACTCAACGCAATTGGATTGGCTATAGCGAAGGTGCTGAAATGCAGTTCCCACTTGTGGGCAGCGATGAAAAGATGCTTATCTTCACCACTCGTGCCGATACCATTTTCGGTGTTACATTTATGGTGCTTGCTCCAGAAAGCGAATATGTGGAAAAGGTGACCACTGCCGAGCAAAAGGCTGCCGTAGAAGCGTATCTCGACGAGGTGAAGCATAAGACTGAGCGTGAGCGTATGATTGAAAAGAAAGTGTCGGGTGTGTTCAGCGGCTCGTACGCAGTTAATCCTGTAACCGGTAAGAATATTCCTATCTATATCAGCGACTACGTATTGGCTGGCTATGGCACAGGTGCCATCATGGCTGTGCCTGCTCACGACAGTCGCGACTACGCTTTCGCAAAGCATTTCAATCTCGACATCGTGCCACTGATTGAAGGTGCAGATGTGAGCGAAGAAAGTTTCGATGCCAAGGAAGGTATCGTAATGAATTCAAACAACGATAAGCTTCAATTGAATGGCCTCCAGGTGAAGGAAGCTATTGCCAAGACCAAGAAGTTTATTGAGGAAGAGGGAATTGGTAAAGTAAAGGTAAATTATCGCCTTCGCGACGCTATCTTCAGCCGTCAGCGCTATTGGGGCGAACCATTCCCTATCTATTACGATGCTGATGGTCAGCCACAGGTGATTGAAGAAAGCGAACTTCCATTGCAACTTCCTGAAGTAGATAAGTTCTTGCCTACCGAAAGCGGTGAGCCTCCATTGGGTCGTGCTAAGAATTGGGTGGCTACTAATGATCAACCTTTGGAACTTTGCACAATGCCAGGTTTCGCTGGTTCGAGTGCCTACTATTTGCGCTATATGGATCCACACAACGATGAAGCGCTTGTGGGCGAAGAAGCAAATGGCTATTGGCGTCAGGTCGACCTGTACGTAGGTGGTACTGAACACGCTACCGGTCACTTGATTTATAGCCGCTTCTGGAATAAGTTCCTCTTCGACTACGGTTATGTGTGCGAAGCAGAACCATACAAGAAGCTCTTCAACCAGGGTATGATTCAAGGCCGAAGCAACTTCGTATATCGCATTAAGGACACCAACACTTTCGTAAGCCTCAATCTCAAGGATGAATACGATGTAACTCCTATTCACGTGGATGTGAACATCGTGAGCAACGATGTGCTCGACATTGAAAAATTCCGCGCTTGGCGTCCTGAATTTGCCGATGCCGAATTCATTCTCGAAAAGGATAAATACATTTGTGGATGGGCTATTGAAAAGATGTCGAAATCAATGTTCAATGTGGTCAATCCCGACGATATTGTAGACCGTTATGGTGCCGACACCTTGCGTCTGTACGAAATGTTCCTCGGTCCTGTTGAAGCAAGTAAGCCATGGGATACCAACGGCATCGACGGTGTGAACCGCTTCTTGAAAAAATTGTGGAACATGGTATTTGATGGTGATGCCGTACGCTTGACCGAAGAAAAGCCAACTGCCGACAATCTTAAGACACTTCACAAACTCATCAAGAAGGTTACTGCCGATGTGGAAGTGCTCAGTTACAACACTTCAGTGGCTGCATTCATGATTTGTGTTAATGAACTCTATACGCAAAAGTGCGTGAGCAAGGCTATCTTTGATGAACTCATCGTGGTGCTTGCTCCATTTGCTCCACACATCACCGAAGAGTTGTGGCATGTGCTCGGTCACGAAGGCACCATTTGCGATGCTCAATGGCCTGCTTTCAACGAAGAATATCTCAAAGAAAGCAATGTGAAGTACACAGTGATGTTCAATGGCAAGCCACGCTTCAATATTGAGGTACCTGTAGGCACCGACAAGGCTGAAGTAGAGCGCCTCGCACTCTCCGACAAGGGAGCTGAAAAGTGGCTCGCTGGCAAGGCTCCAAAGAAGGTGATTGTGGTGCCAAACAAGATTGTAAACGTAGTGGTATAAATCACATTATTTCCACTAAATAAATAAAATAAATGGTGCAATTCTATAATTACAAATTGCACCATTTTTCATATGAAGAATCTATAAAATATTTTGTTAGTAAAAATTTTATTAAAAATCTATAACTGAATGATTTAATAGTGTAGTGTTTACTATATTTGCATAATTATTTATTAAAAATAAATTTATGAAAAAACATTTTAAGTTATTAGCACCATCAATGTGTATGTTTCTTGTGTGTATGTTTTCACAGCACATGCATGCCATTGAAAAAGAAACGGCGAGTTCAACTATAGGTGTGGTGCACAATAGGATTGATTCAAAGGATTATTCTTCTGAAAAATTACAATCGCCTGGATACGACGGTAAGGTGGTAACCACTGAAGAAGGTTATACCTTTAAGTTGAAAGAAGAGGGTGAAGTTCTCACAGCGTCATTAATTGAAATTAGTCCGTACATCAAGAAAGCGTATATTCCAAAAAACGTTACTATTAATGATGCAATAAAAGGGGAAATTTATGAATATTCGGTTAATACGATTGTGGCGAATGCATTGAGCAACGGCACCATTGAATATGTGGCAATTCCTTCTTGCGTCACAAAAATTGAGGATGATGCTTTTCATGCTGCCACAGCACTCAAAGAGGTGGAATTTCAGGATGGGGAATCAACTCTGTGGCTTGGATGCAATATTGGCGATTCTGGTATTAAAGAAGGGCTTTTCAGCAACTCTCCTATCCAGAATGTGTATGTAGGCCGAAATTTGGAATGGGCCGAAAATGAAACACATAATGAACCTTTTAGCGTTCGCAACCAACTCAATGAAATCCAATTCGGTCCGCGCATCACTGTGGTAGGAAACATGGCCAACCCCACCTGCACCAATTTTGATTTGTTCTATGGCTGCGAAAATGTGAAGAAATATTCTTTCCTTGGCGATGGGGCAAGCATGGGAACCGCTGTGAAAATATATTGTGCAGATGGTTTGTCGTACGCAACAGAAGCATTTATCAACCGCGACTTGGAGGAGAGCTTTTTCGTGGAATACACTTTTGGGGGTAATCGCAAGGCCATCAGCGACAGATTAGTGAGCGTGAAGTTTGGACAGTATGTTACTTATGTGCCCAAAATGATTTATAGTGGGTTTGGTCCTTACCATAATGTGCATTTGCAAAATGTTGATTTCACAGAGGCGACAAGCCTTAAAACCATCAGGGAACGTGCATTCGCCCACTGCGACAAACTGGAGAAAATCGACTTGTCAGAGACCGAAGTCACTACCATAGGAACGGAGTGCTTTTTCGACTGTCAGAATCTAAAAGATGTGAACTTCGGAAATACCGTGCAGAATATAGAAATGAGTGCCTTTGAGTCGACGGGCATCACTCAAATTAATTTGCCATCATCATTGGTTACTCTTGGAAATAGAGCATTCTACGATTGCACGAAAGCCACTAATCTCACCATTGCACCGAATGACGAGGCACTGAATTGTCTTGATTATCGCTCGAATTGCAGCACATTTAGCTCTTGCGCCGAACTCAAAAATGTGTATCTTGGCCGTACGCTCACTTGGAATGAATATAAAGAAACATCATCGCCATTCTACGGCAGTTTAATCGAAACACTGGTGATAGATGAAAACGTAGGAAATCTGCAAGACTATATGTTTAGTGGTTGTTCAAAGTTGAAATCGGTGAACATAGGTACAAACATCAGTCAAATTCCCAACAACTGTTTCCTCAACGCAGAAAACATTGAAACATTTGTTCTCACCGACACCATAGCACCCATCACTCTTGGTAGTTCATGCCAGAAAATTAAGGCAAAGATTATGTATATGGGTCGCCCTGTAGCTGATGTGGAAAACATTCCAAATGGCAAGGAAGATAACAAGAAAACATTGGAAACACTACATGTTGGCGAATGTGCAGCAATAGTGAAGAGCAATAGTTTTGTGGATTTACCAAAACTCAAAAGCGTTACGCTTCAAGCCAATATCACTTTAGAGAACAGTGCATTCGTTAACTGTGGCATAGAGGATTTATATGTGCAAGGCAATGCGTTCTTTAAGACCAATGCAGTGAAGAATTGCAACAATATAATAGAACTCACCGTGGTGGGCAAACTCACCATGGAGGAAAGTGCATTTGCTCCGGGAAATGGTGCGCCTGCTATTAGAAAAATTAATGTATTCTTTAGTGAAGATCCTAAGGATGAATCACATGCCAAGTCATTTCCACAAAAGTATCTTGATGAATCAGTATTGTGCAACCTCTTCGATAGTCCTTACAACCAAGTGACCTTCACATGTTTGCCTTGGAGTGGTTTTAAAAATCGCTCTTCAATGAGTGCCAATGATTATGCGCCCAGCGACGAAGAATTGGATAACGACTATTATGACCATGCCTACATACGCAATACTCATAAGGAAAGAAAATATTTCAGTGCTTACATGCCATTTAATGTGAGTACCTACTACTTTGGTTCCGACGCGATTGCTTATAATTTCAGAGTCAACGATGGCTTTACGGATTCTTACACCGACGACGCTGTAACATTGCGAACTGTGCACAATGAAAATCTCGACGAAAGCAATAATTTCTTATGGAACATTCCTTTTATCATCTATTCAAATTACGGTGATTCTATTGTGAAGGCAAGAATCGACCAGTTCCAAGATAAGCAAGTGGAAGTGATATTTGCTCTTAACGCCCACACTCCTGCTCTTCCTTACTTTGTGAGCGCTAAGGATGAAATTATTAATCCTCAACAAGGCAACTATTATGTGATAGACAATGGTTGTTTGAAGAAGGTGAATGGCGATTACGAACTCCGTGCTTTCAATGTGGCTTTCAATGCCAGCGGAAAACAAAAAATGCACTTCGTTGATAGCAAAACCGACAGTCCGCTCATTCCAGATGAGGCTATTGTGACCCCAGAATACCACCTCATGGGTTACACCACATTCTATAGTAGTGAAAGCAGTTTTGAAGTGAAAGGTGCGGAAGTGTACACCGTGAGCGAAACAACAAATCAGCGCGGCAACACAACCCTCACCCTCAATCTGGTGAAAGATGGAATTGTGAGTCAGGGACAGGGTGTAGTGATTAAATATCTGCCGGGCGAAACACTTCACATGCAAATGGTGACCAACGAAAGCAGCGATGCGGAAGCCTACGGGGCGAATGTGCTCAAGGGTGTGGATGAAGATACACCAGTGAGCCAGTTGGGCGATATCTACGTTTTGGGTAAGGTAAACAATTTTGTGGGATTCTTCCCCTACTATACAGCTGAAGGCAATAAGGCCGACGGATTGCTCCATGCAAACAAAGCCTACCTCAATTCGAACGATGTGAGCGCAGGGGTATTGCCATTTGTTATCGACAGCGAAGTGCCTACTGCAATCGACGACTTAAATGCTGCCGGCAACATGAATTCCCGAATCTACGACCTCAACGGGCGCCATGTTATCAATCCAGAGCATGGCGGCATCTACATCAAGGACGGTAAAGTAATCATCAAAAAGTAAAAAAAACTCAACGACTATGAAAAAGATATTTTTAGCAATAATATGCCTCACATTGTGTGTTGGTCAGATGATGGCAAATGCCAATAGTGAGAAGGAAATGGAGCGACTCACCAAGGAGTTTCTTGCCCATTATGAAGGAAACCTTCCGACTGGCACTGAAATAAGTGCCGACAGCTCAAGCATCAATATCAACTTTCTTGAATTTATCGCCGACCCAGTGGCGAAGCGATATTTCGAGCAGATGGGTAAGGTGATTTTGGCTGAGCAAGCTGCCGACACTGAAATGAATGTGGAAATTGAAGATCTGCAGTTGGGACAAATTATGGATATGCGCGAAAGTACGAAGCGCGGTGCGCATAAGGCTGTGGCGATTCCACATGTTACCTGTTGCTTGAAGATTCCCTACACCTATACAAGTGTAGACGGTAAAAACAATCCTATCCGTTTGTCGTCGATTTTGTATCGCCCAAGTCCGTTCCAACTCAATCTCAATGCAGAACTTGGTGTACTTAATGTTATTAATTACAGAGTTGCTCTTTTTGCATTTATGATAGAGCTTATAAAAGGTGCCTGGAATGCGGTTGTAGGCTACACTTTTGATTATGGAGTTTTATCGTGCCACCCCACAGTAACCACCTCTGCTGAGGCACCTTCTGGAAACTCCCCACTTGATGGCGACGTGCACATGTTTTGCTCCGACTATGCGATAGTTGTGTGTCCCGACTATTGTGGCTATGGCTTGTCGGAATTTAAGCAGCATCCCTATCTTGTGCAAGGCGTGACGGCGCGCAATGTGGTGGATGGCTACATCGCAGCACTCGACTTAATCAAATCGAATAATGAATCAGGTGCCAGTGGCAGTTGGAAACTTGCCAGCGATTTCTATACAGATTTGATAGGCTACTCTCAAGGTGGCAGTGTGGCATTGGCAACATTGCGTTACCTCGAAGGACCACAAGTGTCGAGCGATCAACTCAATCGCATCAACCTGCGCAACGTGTACTGCGGCGATGGTCCTTACTCGCCTATTGCCACCATTAACCAGTATGTGGAATGGGCCAACAGTAGTGAGAAAAAATATAATGAAATGGCTTATCCATGTGTGCTCCCGCTCATCGTGCAGGCGGCAAAAGATGCTTACGACAACGACTGTATGCGCACCGTGGAACTTGAATCATATTTCACCCCAGAATTTATATCGACAGGCATTGTCAAGCAGCTCGACACCAAAAGAGTGGATACCGAAAGTCTTAATAAAATTATTTGGGCAAAGGGTATTCGGCGCATCGACCAGATTATGAGCGATAAGATGATTAAGAAAGTGGTTGAAACCGACGACAATGGCGTAACGAAAGAAAAAATTGTGCTCAACACCGAGAGCAACGAGTATAAGTGCCTTGTTCGCGCATTGAGTTACAACGACCTCTCCAAAGGCTGGACTCCTCACCATCCATTGGTTTTCATGCACCTTGATGGCGACCTCGTGGTGCCCTATAGCAATATGAAAGAGGTGGAGAATAACATAGGTCGCGACCCTAAAAAGAAAATGATATTTACCGACCCTTATAAGGTGAAGGATGCAATGAGTCCTATCTGGCATCTTATTGCTACTGTAATTAAGGATTGCTTTAAAAATCCAGATCACGGTTCTATAGGAAAATTTTTCTTCATGGCAGCCGCAGCCGGGGTTTTTGAAGATTGGCTGAAATAATTTCAACCCAGAAATTGCAATAGCAATCAATACTCATCATCTACACACGATATTAATTTTGCATTGGTATCGTGTGTATTTCTTTTTCATGTGTTCCTACCCGAAGTTCGTCACAAAAACGTGTTTTTCTATTGTTATTTATTTGATTTTTAATAACTTTGTAGAAATAGAAAAATTATAATCAAAAATGAAGAATTTATTTTTAGCCTTTATGACTATGTTGGCAGTGAGCTTGGTGGCTTGTGCCGGTAAGAATGAAAACAAATCGGAAGCATCGGCCGATGGAAAATCAAAAGTGTTGGTCGCTTATTTTAGTGCTTCAGGTGTAACAAAAGGTGTGGCAGAGCAAATGCAGAAATTGAGTGGTGCCGAAATCCACGAGATTGTGCCTGCTGAAATCTATACCGATGCCGACCTTGATTGGCGCAACAAGCAGTCGCGTAGCAGCATCGAGATGAACGACGACAAGGCCCGCACAGCACTGAAGGAGCCAAAAACCGATGTCGCAGCTTTCGACACCATCTACATCGGTTATCCTATTTGGTGGGATTTGGCACCTCGCGTAATTAACACGTGGATTGAAAGCAATGATTTGAAGGGCAAGGTAATTGTTCCGTTTGCCACTTCAGGCGGCAGCACCATTTCCAATTCAGTGAAAGATCTTCGCCGTCTGTATCCCGACCTTGACATTAAGGATGGTAAACTTCTCAATTCTCCATCCGAGGCCGAACTCAAAACTTTTCTCGAAAAATAACGAATAGCCTCCTCTCTGGGGCCTAAAGATGTGCCTTTGGCAAGTGAGCAATAATCCCTGCATGCTTCACACCAGCCAAAGGCACATTAATTTTATAGGAAAAGTGTATTTTTACATGGTAAAATTTATAGGAAAAGTGTATTTTTTAGTTGCGTATTTTATAGGAAAAGTGTATTTTTGCATGGTAAAATTCATAGGAAAAGTGTATTTTTTATAAATAAATTATTGAAATTCAATTTAATATATGTTATTTAGAAAAATTGAATATAAAATAGAGAATTTTTTAAAAAGCAATCACAAGCAAATGCTTGTGGTAAGCGGTGCACGTCAGGTTGGAAAATCTTTCATTATTCGCGAAGTTGGCAAGCGATTATTCGCTAATTTTATAGAAGTGAATATGGAGATGGATAAGCAAGGTGCTCGCTTATTTGAAAAAGCTAATACAGTGGAAGATTTCATGCTTGCATTGAGTTCTTTTGCAGGATCAAAAATGAAGCAAAAGGAAAATACTTTGGTTTTTATTGATGAGATTCAAGCATATAATCATCTTCTTACTTTAGCAAAATTTTTGGTAGAGGATGGTAGGTTTACTTATGTAGCCAGTGGTTCTCAATTAGGAATAGCATTGAAGTCGACGCAAAGTATTCCTATAGGTAGTATTGAAATTTTAAATATGTATCCACTTGATTTTGAAGAATTTTTAATGGCAAATGGTGTGGGTAGTATGTTTATCTCTAATATAAGAAATAAATTTGAAAATAATGAGTCGTTATCTGATTCACTTCATAATAAAATGCTTGATTATTTTCGAAAATATTTGCTTATAGGTGGGATGCCAAAAGCAGTAGATACTTATTTAAATGAACATAACATGGTAAGTGTTCGTAATATTCATAGAAACATAACAATGTTATATAAGAGAGATGCTGCTAAATATGAAAATGAATCTTTGAAAAAACTAAAAATTCAGCGTATCTACGACATGGTTCCTTCTAATTTAGAAAAAGTAAAAAAAAGAATTGTGGCTAAGGATATTGAACTGAAAAGAGGAAAAAGAATCAATGATTACCAAGATGAATTTGAATATTTAATTTCATCTGGAGTTAATTTAAATGTTCATGCTATTAGCAAACCATCTTATCCACTGGTTGAAAATAGTGGAAAAAATTTGCTGAAGCTTTATATGAATGATGTAGGTTTGCTTACAAGTATTCTTTATCACAATGATGTGCATCCTGTTATGAATGATAATTGTGGTGTGAATTTAGGTTCGGTTTATGAGAATTTGGTAGCGCAGGAATTGAAGGCCCACGGCTTTAACCTTTTTTACTACGATAATAAGAAAAATGGAGAAGTAGATTTTTTAATTGACCATATTGATTCTTTGTCAGTGCTTCCCATTGAAGTGAAATCTGGAAAAGATTATTATATTCATACGGCTTTGAACAATTTATTAAAAATTAAAGAATACAAAATCAAGAAAGGAATTGTATTTAGTAATAAATCAAGAGTGTATGAAGATAAAAGCATTATTTATATGCCAATTTATTATGTGATGTTTCTTCATCCTTCTGAATTTGAAAATAGTGAATATATTTATATTTAAAGAAAAATGAAAAAAATCGTTTTTGCCACCAACAATGCCCATAAGTTGCAGGAATTGCGCGAAATTGTGGGTGATAAGTTTCAAATTTTGAGTCTGAACGACATCGACTGTCACGACGACATCCCCGAAACCCAGCCCACCATCGAGGGTAATGCCGAGCAGAAGGCGCGCTTCATCAAAGACAAGTATGGCTACGACTGCTTCAGCGACGACACCTGTCTCGAAATTGACGCATTCGGAGGCGAACCGGGCGTCTATAGCGCTCGTTATGCCGGCGATGGCCACGACAGCGAAGCGAATATGAAAAAGGTGCTCACCAAGCTCGAAGGCGTGCCTATGGAAAAGCGCACCGCCCGATTCCGCACCGCAGTGGCATTGATTTTGAATGGCGAATTCCACATTTTCGATGGTCGCGTCGAAGGCCACATTCTCACCGCAAAGCAGGGCGACAGCGGCTTTGGCTACGACCCCATTTTCCAGCCCGACGAAGCCGACGGCCGTTCGTTCGCCCAAATGAGCGCCGACGAGAAAAACGCCATCAGCCACCGAGGCCGAGCCGTAAAAAAACTCGTACAATTCCTCTGCAAGTAATCATCCACCAACCCCTCATCCACCCCCATTTCCACCGCTAAATTCCTATTCCAGAAAGTTCATTAATAGTAAATTTTACGATTATAACCGCATTTTTACCGGTAAATTTACGGTTATAATCGCATTTTTACCGGTTTTTCAACGATTTCCCCTCCCTCTCTCCCTTTTTCTGCAGAGCTCAGAAGAATAAAAGGAAGGGATGAAAGACAAAAACCGAGATAAACCTCCTTTGGCGTATGTGGGTGCTGCACACCCACCGCTTGATTTGTGTGACTACAGATTTTTAAGTGAACTTAAATCTAACCTCCCACACACCAACCACGCCCTCTTCCGCGGGCTTATCATACGCCAAAGGACGATAAACCACGCCTGCGGCGAAAAACCAATTCGCTTGCCAAATCTGGCAGAAAAGCTCCGCGGTTTTTGGTGGGCACGAATTTAGCGTCATCGGCTTGCCGCTTCGCTCCGCGATGATTTTTTTGGGATTTTGCGGGGCTAACATGCCAAAGGCATGTCCCTTCTATGTAGGGGTGGGACGAAGCAGAATTGTTTATATCTTGTTTATCGCCTTGCGGAGGGTGGTGGACTTCCGCAAGGGGTTTATCGAGGTTTTTGTCAGAAATCTAACTTCTAACCTCTAACATCTAATCTCTAACTTCTAACATCTAATTTCTTTTGAATCCTCGCAGATATTTCTTACCTTTGTTATTAACTAAAAAACTAATTAAAGCAATGAAAACGAAATCACTTCTTCTGTTTGCAGTCATGTTGCTCATGTCGGCCACCGCGTCGGCACAACAAGTGAAAATCCTCTCCTTCAACAATAGTCTGGTGGAAGCCAACAAGCAGTACGCCATGTTCAACGCCATGTGCGAAGCCATGGGAAAGGACGCCTTCTGGACCCACCGCTCGCAACTCGGCCGTACGCTCATTTACCACTACAACGACGCCTTCTCCCACCAGCTGCTCAAGTCCGACAGTTGGAACTACATCCTCCTGCAGGAGCAGAGCGCCCTACCCCGCCTCTCGCAGGAAGCATTCATCCAGTCGGTGCTCCTCTGGAAAAAGTCAATCATCAGCGAATGTCGCAACAAGAAAGCCAAAATCATCCTCCCCATGAACTGGCCCTACCGCGACACCCTCGGCACCTACAAGGAAGACCTCGAAAAGCTCAAAAAGAGTTATTACAATGCTTCGCGCGACATCCCCGACGTGATTGTATGCCCCATAGCCCTGGCGTTCGACGCGGTGAAAACCACCTACGGCGAAGAGGAATGGCGCAAGCTCTACAACGATGAAGTGCACCCCAACATCCGCGCCACCTACATGGGCACCTGCATGGAGTTCGCCATGATTTTCGGCATCGATCCGCTCGACATCACCTATGTGCCAAAAGGCGTCGACCCCGACGTGGCAAAGATGATGCGCAAGATGGCATCGAAAGCCCTCGCCGACTACAAGCGCTACTAATTTTCCTCTTTTAAGTCTACAGGGGCCACAAGCCGTCGGCGATGGCGTATGATGCGCAAACACCATGCAAGCGAGCCAAAGGCGAAGCGCAGCTTGGTGATATAAGTACACGCCCCCAATGCCAGAGCCTCGGAGAGGGTCGCTCGTGCTTACCAATATGATGTGTTATCGCAGACTTTCAGCCCGCATTAGTTGGATGCATACTGCTCCCCACCGGGTACCCCCAACTCCCTCACCCCAAAAAAAAACAGATTTATAGACTCATATCCCTCACCAAATTACCACTGATTCTCTCCAAAATTCTTGATTTCGTGCAAAAACCGCCATACAAAATTCTTGATTTCGTGCAAAATCCTCAAAAAAAATTCTTGATTTCGTGCAAAATATGTATATTTGCATCTGATTACTAACCACTTAATCATTTTTTAAAAAAAAAGAAAAATTTATAACCAATTATTGCAATGGAAAAATAAAGAAAAAGGTTCCGTTGCCCTACTGATTGAAGGTGCTCGCCGAGTTGGAAAAAGTTGGATTGTAGAGGAATTTGCGAAGAATGAATATCGCTCTTATATATTAGTTAACTTTGCTCATATATCAAACGCCATGAAAATGGTATTTGATGAATACCTAAACGATTTAGATTCTTTTTTTCTGTTTTTACAGAATGTTGCTGGTATAAAGCTATATGAACGAGAATCAATGATAGTTTTTGACGAAATCCAGAACTATCCTTTAGCACGCCAAGCTATTAAACATTTGGTGGCAGACGGGCGCTACGACTATATAGAAACTGGGTCACTTGTAAGTATAAATGAAAATATAAACAACATTCTCTTGCCATCGGAGGAAAGAACTATATCAATGTACCCGATGGATTTTGAAGAATTTCTTTGGGCTTTAGATGACGAACTTACAATGCCATTTGTAAAACGTTGTTTTGACAAGCATTTGCCATTGGGACCAATGCACAGTAAGGTGATAACTCTTTTCCGCCAATATCTTATTGTTGGTGGTATGCCACAAGCAGTACTGAAATATGTAGAGACAAAAAATTTTCAAGATGTGGATGTAATAAAGCGTGATATTATCAATCTCTATAGGAGAAGCATTAGTAAATACGCTTCCAATTACAAGGAAAAAGTGAAGTCAATTTTTGACCAAATTCCTGGAGAATTACAGAAACATGAGAAACGTTTTCGTTTATCGGCAATAGAAAAAACTGCGCGTTATAGAACCTACGAATCATCATTTTATTGGTTACAAGATGCCCAAATCACGAATATGTGTTATCGTGTAACAGAACCTCAAGTTGGGATGAGACTTAAAAGAGATGAACAAATTTTTAAATGTTATATGCTGGATACAGGTTTGCTCATTTCCCATTCTTTTGATGAAAAAGTTATCCAAGGAGAAGAACTCTATCAGAAATTACTTTTAGACAAAATAGAGATGAATTCAGGCATGCTTATTGAAAATGTTGTTGCCCAAATGTTTGTTGCCAGTGGGCACAAGTTATATTTTTATAGTTGCGCTTCAAGAGATAGCACAGACGATAGGATGGAAATCGATTTTTTAGTAGAAAAACCATCTCTCACAAATGCTCATAACATTTGCCCTATAGAAGTGAAATCTGGTAAAAACTACACTTTTTCTTCTTTAAACAAATTCATTTCAAAATTCGGAAAACAATTAGCAACACCTTATATTGTTCACACCAAAGATTATAAAGAAGAAAACGGAATAGTGTTTTTACCTATTTATATGGTGCCACTTTTGTAACATTTGATAAAATTTTACGTTTGCCATTAGCTCAAAAAAGTATTTGCATACTATATGCATTTCTCTATTTTTTTGTGTAACTTTGAAAATACATAAACACAAATTATCCTTTTACTAAATTAATGCCAATCCTGAAACTACTCGAAAGGCATAGAAATCTATTGATAGGATAAATTACTACTGGTCTGTAGGTTTTTATATTAAGTTGATAAAGATAGCTTTATGAAAAAGAAACAAACAATACGAATCTTCGAAGAAAAAAAGGTGCGCACTGTGTGGGATGACGAACAGCAGAAATGGTATTTCTGTGTTGTAGATGTTGTCGAAGCTCTTACTGATAGTAAGAACCCAACAGACTACATCAAGAAAATGAAAAAGCGCGATCCTGCACTTGCCGAAGGGTGGGGACAAATTGTCACCCCCCTTTCAGTGCAAACAGCTGGTGGTAGGCAAAGGATGAATTGCACAACACAAGAAGGATGGTGAAGAATGATATTCGATGCCGACAAGGTCGACTCGTAGACTTTAAAAATACAAAAACCGCCCTACAAAATTCTTGATTTCGTGCAAAATGTTTATGCTTACATCTGATTATCAACGCCTTAATTAATATTAAAAAAAATCTCATCCCCAAAACCTCGTAGGCCTGTCGACACACCCCCTTGAATCCCCTCTAACACACAAAACCACACATACCTTCTAAAAGTGTTTTTCCTATACTCTCACTTCAAGAAAATATATTGAATATTGTCGAAATTGTGTATTATAGAGCGTTGTACTATTATCCACAACCCTTTAAATTTGCAAGTTACAACAATATTATTTTCTATGACTATTCAGGACAAGTTTGGCATTGCCATTAAGCGTATAAGAAAGCAAAAAAATCTTTCGCAGGAGAAGTTTGCTTTAGAAGCAGGAATTAACCGCAGATATATGAGCGAGATTGAAAATGGAAAGGCCAACGTTACCCTCGACATCATAGAACGTATAACAAATTACCTCAATTGCAGTTTAGCCGATTTCTTCAAAGAACTCGATAACAGTAACACACCAGAACTCTAAAAACACACAACGAAAAAACACTAATAATCATGACGCAGAAAGGTTTTGAAGACTATGTTCAAGCTGTGTATAACAGCAAAAATGGTACAGCAAAGAGCTATATCACAGCAATTCGCATCATTGACAAGATGTTTGAATTTGATGATGTGTTTGGGTTGCAAGGAAAATCTATTACTTGCTTAGATGATGAGGCTTTGCTCCTGCGTATTTCAGTGTTTGTTACCGAGCAACAAACTTTGTTTATTAAGGGTGAAGATTCTTTTTTCCGTAACATTAGCCCTACTCAATTAAGTTATCCAGGAAAACGATTCTGTTCTGCGGCATTCAAGCAACTTCTGAATTATTATAAACATCACATTGAGGAGGAAAAAGCAGAATTAGTTCTTCGTACCCTGAAATCGGGTATTAAGATTTCAAAAGAACTTTCCACTATCTTTAAGATTGATAAAGAGGGTACCGATAAGTTGGTTACGACTAAGGTTAGGCTGGGACAAAATTATTTTAGAAAAATGGTTTTGGCTAACTATGATAACAAGTGTTGTGTAACTGGGCTTAATGTTCCTCAAACACTTCGTGCAAGTCACATTGTTGCATGGGCTGAAGACAAGAAGCATAGAATGAATCCAGAAAATGGACTTTGTTTGTGTGCAACATATGATGCGGCCTTTGATAAGCATCTCATTTCTTTTGATGAAGACTATCGTATGATAGTAAACAAAGAAATTAAGGAATATTTCACAAATGAAACTGCCAAAGAATATTTTAGCAATTTTGAAGGAAAGCAGATTATCCTTCCCACAAAATTTATGCCAAGCCAGAAATTACTCGAAAGGCATAGAAATTTAATGATAGGATAAATTAAAATTTAGAAGAGGTCTTAAATATAACAGATGACTAAAAATAAATTTACACTTATGGACTTTGTTAAACGACAAAGTTTGGCAAATATAACAGGTATTTTTGGAGAGGAGTGCCTTAACGAGGATGGAACGATTATGACAATGGCTGATCAAGCTGCTGTCATTACACATTATCTTAAACTCAAAAATAATCCTCAATTTGCTCGCCCTTATATTCTTAAGGGTGAACAGTTATTACAATTGTGGAAGGAATTTATTAACGAGCAACCAAAAAATCAAAAATTTGGCCTTGTTGCAGAGGATTCAACGGCTTATATGGCAAGTCTTTTCAGTGACGTTAAAAGTTCTCCATTTCCTCCTCAAGAGCCCCATCAATTCACATTTATTGACCTCTTTGCAGGAATTGGTGGCTTCCGAATGTCGTTCCAAAATTTAGGGGGAGAATGTGTATTCTCGTCGGAATGGGACGAACAAGCTCAACGCACCTATTTTGCTAATTACGGTGAAGTTCCTTTTGGCGACATAACAAAAGAGAGTACCAAACAGATGATTCCAGATAACTTTGACATTCTTTGTGCAGGATTCCCTTGTCAGGCATTTTCTCTTGCTGGAAAGAGAAGAGGATTTTCTGAAACACGAGGAACGCTTTTCTTTGACGTTGCTGAAATTCTCCGAAGAAAACAACCCAAAGCGTTTTTTCTTGAGAATGTGAAAGGTCTTGCTATTCACGACAAGGGAAAAACGTTAGAAACAATTCTTAACACCCTAAACGAAGTAGGATATATAGTACCAAAACCTCAAATTCTGAATGCTATGCACTATGGTGTACCTCAACATCGAGAACGCATCTACATAGTTGGATTTAGAAAAGACTTGGGCATTAAAGCGGAAGACTTTGTCTATCCAGAACGAAATCAACAAACTCCTTGTTGGCTTGACGTTAGAGAAGAGAATCCCGTACCAGCAAAATATTATCTCTCGACAACATATTTAGAAACACTTCGTCGTCATCGTGCTCGCCATGAAGCAGCAGGACACGGTTTTGGTTACAAGATTATTGATGACAATGGTGTTGCCAACGCTATAGTATGTGGAGGTATGGGAAGGGAATGTAACCTTGTTAGGGACTTCCGTCAAACTAAACTTATTCCTACCACTAACATTAAGGGCGAAATCAACAAAGAAGGGGTTAGAAAGATGACCCCTCGCGAATGGGCACGTTTGCAAGGATATCCTGATAGTTTTAGAATAGTTGTTTCAGATGCTTCTGCATATAAACAATTTGGAAACAGTGTTGCTGTACCTGCTATTCAAGCAACTGCTAATCAGATTCTTTTGGTTTTAAAGAATAAAAATATTATATAAACATGGCTATTACAGGAAACAAAGGTGAATGGAGTGAAATTTACACACTGTTCAAGTTACTTGGCGAGGGAAAAGTATATGCTGGTGATGCCGACATGAACAAGATGGATTTATACTATCCAATACTCAACATAATTCGAGAAGAAAGTAAAAAATATGAATACCGCCCCAATGTAGAGCAAAACATTGTTATTGTGGATGAGGATAACAATGAATATGCCAGAATCTCTATGGATAAGTTTATGAAGGAATCTCAACATTTATTGAAAGAGATTAAAGCTGCAAAGGATAGAACATTTTCTGTTCCCACTACAGAATCATTTATGGGAATGATAGGGTGCACAAAATTAAAAGCACCGTCAAAGGATAAAGCTGATATTCATATAGTTATTCACGATTTGCGTACAAATATGACGCCTTTATTGGGATTTAGTATCAAATCTCAATTGGGCAGTGCATCAACTCTTCTCAATGCTGGTTTACCTACAAATATTACTTATAATGTCGTGGGGAAAAAATTGACCGATGCAGAGATTCAAGAAATAAACGATATTAATGAACATCTTCCTCGTATTCAGGCTTTGATAGATAAAGGTTGTTCATTGGCGTATTGTGATATAGAACATAAGACTTTCAAAAACAATCTGCTTTTCCTTGACAGCTGTATGCCTCAATTTATTAGTGAGTGCTTAATCTCTGATAGTATGCCAGGTTCAACCTCATCATTAAAAGATGCTGTTGAGAATGTTGCACAAAAAAATCCATTCAATTTTACTGGTTCTGATGTTATTTCTTTTTATGAGCATAAAATGAAAGTTTTGTTGTTGGATGCAGCTCTCGGAATGACACCTGCCAACGAATGGAAAGGTCGTTATGATGCAAATGGTGGTTATCTTGTAGTTCGCAAAGATGGTGAAATTGTTTGCTATCATTTCTACAATCGTAATGATGTAGAAGATTACCTTTATCATAATACACGTTTTGAACGTGCCAGCCGGAGCCGCTACAACTATGGCTCACTTTACCGAGGTAATGACGGAGATGTTTATTTTAAACTCAATTTGCAGATTAGATTCAAGAAATAAATCACTTTTCTTGTGCTAATAAAAATTATGGTAAATAAATCTTTTTATTCCCTTGCTCAATTTTTTTGTTGGATTGAGGGGGGGCGGGTTGAACTGGTGTGTGAGAGGTTTTGTAGGAATTATTTTTGTTGAAGCGAGCACAGCGTGTTTATGGAGGAAAAGCAGTGGTCTGTGAGAAGTGCAAAAGCACACGCCAAGAAGCGGCAAGCCGATGACGCTTAATTCGTGACAATACCCAAACACACATCGCGCAAATCTGTTTAAATCTGTTGAATTTGTGTGAGTCATCTTATTTCCAATTCCCCGTTTTGGCATTGCCGCCACTTTGTGGATTCGCTATCTTCGCATCAGAGTTCTTTGGCGTAATGAAGATATCGCATCCACTGTTTCACTTAAAGTAGCGTGTTCGTATATGGACCAAAAAAGTGGCGGTTTTTGGTCCAAAAGCGAACAAAAA
The DNA here is from genome assembly GCA_024400895.1 of Muribaculaceae bacterium. Lineage (GTDB taxonomy): Bacteria > Bacteroidota > Bacteroidia > Bacteroidales > Muribaculaceae > Sodaliphilus. Next base: position 21,913 of record JAKSMA010000004.1, read on the forward strand.
AATGGTGTTTCGGGTGTTTCAGGTGATTCTCGTGCTTCGGGTGATTCAAAGTTTCGGAGTTTTAAAAATTCAGAGATTTCAGAGAGATTGAAGAAGTTGGGGTATCAAACGCTTTTGGCACAACAACACAAAACTTTTTGTTAAACCCAAAATGTGCATTAGGGCATGGATAAGATTCAGCTTCTTCACTTCCGAGCTCCGCAGGAGCGCTAACTTCTTCACTCCTTAACTCCCGCGCAAGCGTAATGCCTTGTTTCCCCATTAATTTGTGGATTTGTAAGTTTTTATGTAGATTTGTAATGAAATTGAATAATTATAAAAATATTTATTTGAATCAAGTTTCGCAAGTTACACTTGATTCGGAAGTTAAAGAAGTTATTCTTTAGGAAGTTAAAGAAGTTAAGACGGATGTAGCCGAGCGGACATCTTATCGGTATCGTCTTAACTTCCCAAAGCGACGAAGGAGCTAACTTCCGAACTTCTTAACTTCTTTTTCGCAAGTAAGCAAGTTAAAGACTTTTGAAACTTAAATTATTTGATATGCTACGGAAAGTTAGAATTACGCTTGCAGCGGTTTTCTATGTGTTAATCACGCTGCTTTTGCTCGTCTTTACAGGTGTCACCTACCAGTGGTTGGGCTGGATGGCAAAAGTGCAGTTCTTGCCAGCAGTGTTGGCACTGAATGCTGTGGTGATTGTGGCCCTGGTGCTGCTCACACTCGTGTTTGGCCGCATCTATTGCTCGGTGATTTGTCCGCTGGGCGTGATGCAGGATGTGGTGTCGTGGATTCACGGCCGCAAGAAGAAAAACCGCTTCACCTACAGTGGCGCGAAAAACTGGCTGCGCTATCCGTTGCTGGTGCTGCTCATTGTGGGAGTGGCTCTGGGCATCGGCATTATCGTGACGGTGCTTTCGCCCTACGGCACTTATGGCTACATCGTGAACAACCTGTTTCAGCCGCTCTACATCTGGTGCAACAATGGCTTGGCTGCCATTGCTGAGCACTACGACAGTTATGCGTTCTATAGCAAGGAGGTGTGGCTGAAGAGCGCGCCGGTGCTTGCTGTGTCGGCTGTGCTTTTCGTTGCCATCTGCGTGCTGGCATGGCGCGGTGGTCGCACCTATTGCAACACCATTTGTCCTGTGGGCACGGTGCTTGGCTTCGTGTCGCGCTTTTCGTGGCTGAAGGTGCATTTCGATGCCGACAAGTGCAAGAACTGCGGCTTGTGCAGCAAGAATTGCAAGGCTTCGTGCATCGACTTCAAGACCCATACGGTGGACTATTCGCGCTGCGTGACTTGTGGCAATTGCATCGAGAAGTGTAATTTCGGCGCCCTTACCTATGCCCACGCTCCACAAAAAGCTGCGGAGGCAAAGACGGAGGCCGCTGCCGAAACCACCGACACCACTCGCCGCGCCATTATCGTGGGTGCTGCCATCGTGGGCGCTGAAGCAGCCATGGGTCAGCTGAAGAAGGTGGACGGCGGCATGACCGTGCTTCAGGACCGCGAAACGCCTGAGCGCGACGTGATTTCCACCCCTCCAGGCTCGCTGAGCGTGAAGAATATGGAACAGCGCTGCGTGGGTTGCCAGTTGTGCATTTCGAAGTGCCCCAACGGTGTGCTTCGCCCATCGAGCGACCCTATGCGCTTTATGCAGCCAGAGATGAACTTCGACCGCGGATTCTGCCGCCCCGAGTGTACCACCTGCTCCGACGTGTGCCCCGCTGGCGCCATCCAGCCTATCAGCGTGGCCGACAAGTCGAGCACCCAGATTGGGCATGCCGTTTGGTGCCGCCAGTATTGCGTGGTGCTCACCGATGAGGTGGATTGCGGCAACTGCGCCCGTCATTGCCCCACCGGTGCCATTCAGATGGTGCCCAGCGACCCCAACGACGACACCTCTATTGAAATTCCGGTGGTGAACACCGAGAAGTGTATCGGTTGCGGCTCGTGCGAATATGTGTGCCCGGCACGCCCCCACGCAGCCATGTATGTAGAAGGTCACGAAGTACACAAAACAGTTTAATCTCAGTCAGTTATGGAAAAAGAAAACAAGAAAAATATATTCAGTCGCCGCTCATTCCTTAAGGGACTGGGATTGGGCACCGCAGCCGTGGCAGCTCCCACCATCGTGAGTTGCGCCAAAGGCGACAAGCAGGTGGGCGAACAAGAGCCTCCTATCGGCAAGATGACCTATCGCACCTGCCCTACCTCGGGCGACAAGGTGTCGATTCTGGGATATGGAATGATGCGCCTGCCAACTAAAAACGACAACATCGGCGAGCGCCAAAACGGCGAAGGCGAAATCGACCAGGAAATGGTGAACAAGCAGGTGGACTATGCGCTGGAGCATGGGCTGAACCTCTTTGACACGTCGCCTGTGTATTGCAAAGGCCTCAGCGAAAAGGCGGTGGGCATCGCCCTCTCGCGTCACGACCGCAAGAAATACTTCATCTCCACGAAGATGAGTAATATGCACGAATTCACCCGCGAGGCGTCGATTGCGATGTTTGAAAAGTCGCTTGCCGACCTCCAGACCGACTATATCGACTACTACCTTTGGCACAACATTGGCGGCAGTCGCGATGAGGAAGGCCTCGACTCGATGGGGCTTTTCGAAGCGCGATTCATCAACAATGGCATGATGGACTACCTCAACAAGAAGAAGGAGGAAGGCGTGATTCGCAACCTCGGTTTCTCGTATCACGGCGATGTGGCCATCTTCGACCACGCCCTCAAGCTCCACGACGAGGGTAAGGTGAAATTCGACTTCGTGCTCATCGAGCTCAACTACCTCGACTGGAAGCACGCGAAGGAAATCAACGACTACAACACCAACGCCGAATACCTCTACGGCGAGCTGGAAAAGCGCGGCCTGATGGCATTTGTGATGGAGCCGCTGCTGGGTGGACGCTTGAGCAATTTGCCCGACAAACTGGTGGCGCAACTCAAGCAGCGCGACCCTGAGCGCTCGGTGGCTTCGTGGGCATTCCGCTACGCCGGCACGCCGAAGAATGTGCTGTGCGTGCTCTCGGGCATGACCTACATGGAGCACCTGAAGGACAACCTGTGCACTTACAGCCCACTCAAACCGCTCACCGACGATGAGATGCATTTCCTCGACGACACCATCTCGAAACAGATTGTCGACTATCAGACCATACCGTGCAACGACTGCAAATACTGTATGCCATGCCCCTACGGCATCGACATTCCGGGCATCCTCGTGCACTACAACAAGTGCCTGAGCGCCGAAAATGTGGTGAAAAAAGCCAACGACTCACGCTACGAAGAAGCGCGCCGCGCCTTCCTCGTGGGCTATGACCGCAGCGTGCCCAAGCTTCGTCAGGCCGACCACTGCATCGGTTGCGGCAAATGCGTAAGTTCGTGTCCGCAGCGCATCCAGATTCCGCAGGAATTGCACCGCATCAGCGCCTACGTAGAGGCCCTCAAGCAAGGCAAAGACGCCCCCGAAGAAAAATCCGAATAACCTTTTTTGAGGGGCAACGAGCTTTTCAAGCTTTCGATGCGCCGAGGCTTTTTCGGGGGGGCGAAGCCCACGCTGCTTTTTGGCATCCGCGAGCTTTCCGATTTTTCGATTTTTCGAGGCTTTTTTGGGGTCTGGAGATAAGATAGAAAATGGGATTGGAAGTAGTGATTTCCAATCCCATTTCATTATGTTTGTGGAGGTGTTGTCTTATTCGTGCTTTTTGATGTATTGCACGTTGTTTTGCTCCATTTTCGAGAGGTCTCTTGTCACATCGACGTACTTGGGCGTATACCAAGAGAACTGGCTGAAGTATTCGCGAAGGTCAGCCGATTTGAAAATGTAGCTGTGGCGGGCGAAAATGTAGTTGCGCATAATGCGAAGTTCTGCCGACGACTTACCTGCAATGTCGTCGTAGGTCACCGAGCGCTCAAGCAGGAATTCATAGGGATATTGGTCGCTATTCATCCCCTCTGCAGCAGGGTCGTCAACTAATGTGTTGTCGGTAGCAGTGGTCCCGTATGTGGTGGTTGCCACCTTCGTTGTGTAGTTGCTATAAATGATATAACCGATAGCCGCCAAAGCAATGACAGCCACAGCCACCAATGCTCCAATCAGCACGTTATTGTTCTTCTTTTGAGGAGCTGGCGCGGTGGGATAGGGCGATACAGGCGCACCATAATTTGGTGTTGCAGGAGTTACAGGAGTAGGTGAAAACGGTGGCACTTGTGGTTGTGCAGGCATTGATGGTGGAGTCGGAATTGCTGTGGTTTCTGAATTAAATATCTGTTTCAGTTCTTCCACATTTTTTGCTTCCATCCATTCGGTCATCCCTGGCGTCCAAACTTGTGTATCAGGAGTGATATATGATGCCAATTGCGATGCTTCAACAGGCCCTTTTTTCTCTCCGTTTTCTACATAGTAATATAATGTTTCGTCCATATCTGTTTGTATTATTATTCTATTGGCAAAAGTACAAAAAAATATCTTTTGAGCGCTAACTTTCTACAATTATATCATTTATTCTTGCGAATTATTTGATTTGATAATTCATCTGCTGAATGCGCCCAATAGTTATTTTGGGTGTTTTGTGGGCTCGATGTGGAGCATGATGTGGGTGGAAGCGCCGAATTCCTCGCGTAGGGCTTCCTCGATTTTTGTGGCGTGGCGGTGCGATTCCTCGAGGGTGATTTCGGCGGGCAGGCGGAAGTGCATCTCTATGGCGATGATGCTGCCGATGCGGCGGGTGTGAAGGCGGTGGATGTCGCTCACGAGCGGGTCGCGATACACTGTGGCTTCGATTTTGTCTTCCGTTTCCTTTGGCAGACTTTCTTCGAGGAGTTCGCCTGATGCCTGGCGCAAAAGGCGGAATGCGGTGATGAAAATGAGTATGCTGACCACTACCGATGCTATCGGGTCGAGCACTGCCCAATGGCTGCCGAGCGCTACTGCCCCGCCGATGCCAATGGCTGTGCCGATGGATGAGAAGGCGTCGGTGCGATGATGCCATGCATTGGCTTCAAGTGCTTGTGAATTAACTTCTTCTGCCACCTTTTTTGTAATACGGAACACCCATTCCTTCAGCAAAATGCTCAGTAATGCCGCCGCGAGGGCAATCATGCCGGGCGATTCTATAGTTTCGCCTTTGACGAACTGTATGATTTTCTCCACCCCTTTCCATCCGAGCATCACTGCCACGATACAGAGCGCCATGCCGATGATGGATGTGGCGATGGTTTCGTATTTCCCGTGTCCGTAGTCATGGTCGTGGTCGGCGGGTTTGCTGCTGAGTCGTACGAAGGCGATGACCACAATGTCGGTGATGAAGTCGCTCAACGAGTGTACGGCGTCGGCTATCATGGCGGCGGAGTTGCCGAGGATGCCTGCCACGAATTTAAACACGAGCAGCACCATGTTCACAATGCTGCCAGTGAGTGTGACTTTGTAGATTCTTTGGTCGCGTGTTTGCATTGTTTTTGAGATTTAGATTTATGGTTATTTGAATGGACGTAGCGGAGCCGGTGTTTCGGGGCGGTCGGCGAGATGGTGCTCCATATACACTACATCGTACCATCGGCCGAACTTGT
>JAKSMA010000040.1 GCA_024400895.1 Muribaculaceae bacterium
TTAACACTATATTCTTGAATATGCGCTCCACCAACCAGGAAAATCCGCTGATCCATTTTTATTAGATTTGCGGCTCAATTTGAGCCGAAAAACGACTGGTTTTGGCGTTTTTTGAGCCGAAACGAGCTTTCCTTTTCTGGAAGCTTTGCTTTAGCGGTTGTCGCCGGAGCCGTGGAGTTGGCCGCGACTTTTGCGCGACGCCAGTTTCTGCAAGTTTATTTCGGCAATTTGTTCCAATGTGAAACCGAGGTCGCCAGCCATGGCTGCCAGATACCAGAGCACATCGCCAAGTTCTTTTGCGATTTCCGTTTTGGCCTCTTCGCTGAAGTTTCCACCATGGTCGCGAATCACTTTTTTCACTTTTTCTGCCACCTCGCCGGTTTCGCCAGCAAGTCCGAGTGCAGGGTATACGGCTTTCATGTCGCGTGGGTAGATGGCTGATGCTGAAGCCTGCTCTTGATATTCGTTAAGTTTCATCGCGCTTATTTTTTGTTAGGGATTTCCAATGTGTAAGGAGCTGGGCGCTGGAGTGTAGTGGTGTATTCGTGTCCAAACGAATCGGTTACCTTCACCGTCACGGGCGAATCGGATTTCGATGCCACAGCCTTGAAGGTGTGGAATGTGCCGTAGTGGTATTGGGGTGACACTTTCGCTGGTCTTTTGAATTGTGGGAGCGTGTAGGCCAGCAGATAGGCAGGGTCAATGGAGTGCAGACGAGTGGTCGTGAGTGGAGTGCCGTCTTCGGTCACTTCAATTTTCCAGTCGTCGTCCCATGCATATACATTGATGAGCACAGAGTTGTCTTCGAAATCTTCGTATGTAGGCATTCGTTCAAATTCCTTCGCCAATCTTATTGCATCTGGGTCGGTGGCAAGGAAACCTTTCACCGTGTTCATGTCGAGCACGCGGAATTGCGGGTCTTGGTGGTCTTCGATGGAAGCGTATTTCCATTCCAAACTGTCGCCTCTCACGGTCCAGCGGCTATAGCGAGCTGGCGATCCGTCGGGACACATGTCGGTGCCGGTAATGTAGCCGGTTATCCACCATGTGGCACAAATGGCCGCAATGTTGTGCTCCATGATGTTGGGGTATTCCTTAGGGTGCGCGTTGTAGTTGATGTGGGTGTGTCCACTCACGAAATGCACATTCTTGAAGCCATCGAAGCACGACGCCAATTCTTTGATATTCAGGAGCGACCCCCATGTGGAGAAGTCGATGTTGAGGCGGAATGATGGAATGTGCGAGCACACCACCACTGGCGAAGCCTTGTCTACCAGTGCGAGGTCTTGTCGAAGCCAGGCGATTTGCTGAGGAGTGACGGCAGCGTCGTAGTTGCGTTGCCCCCACACGCCTTTGCGCGCTTTTTTGCCCTCGGGAAGCGTGTCGTTTTTATACACGATATTGTCGAGCACCACATAGTGCACTTTGCCAATGTTATAGGAATAGTAGTTGGGGCACACCACCTCACGCCAAGGCTTGGCGGCGAGGAAGTCGGTGCTTGGCGAGTGTGGCACCGCAGGGTCGTTGTCATGGTTGCCAATCACAGGAAAAAGCGGTACGGGATAGCCCATCTTGCGCTGGTCGTTCATGAAATCGCGCACAGTGTATTTGTGGGCGTACCAGAAATTGTCCCAACTCAAATCGCCAAGAATCATCGAATAGGTGGGCATCTGTTTTTCTGCTGCCATCTCTTTTTCGTATCTCAAGTCGGCGATGTAGCCCTTCTGGTAAGTTTTTCGGTCGTTTACACGCTTTGCGAGGTGGCTGTCGGCACCGATAATCATCACGTAATTGTCGGAAGGCTGGTAGGTGAGTTTGAAATCGTGCACCTCAGGCACTGTCACGCTTGTGTTTTTGAGCTTTTGCCAGAATTGAGGGTTGAATCCATTGGCCATCTCCACCGTGTAGTTGCGAGGAATGCTGACGAACACATAGCCATTCATCTTGTCGCTCTGCAAGGCGTAGCGCCCTTGCTCGTCGGTAGTCACCACGTTGATGCCGTCGCTCACGGCCACACCACTCACGCCTGTGCCATTGCAAGTCACTGTCCCTGTCACATTTTGTGACCAACCAGTCACCACAGCCACAGTGGCAAAGATTGCTGAATATATTAGTCGTTTCATTGTATGCATTTTGTTATTTTGATAAATCAGTTACAAAAATAATCAAATTTTATTGTTTGTGCTGACTTTCTAATTCTAAAACTGTACGTGCAACCACTTGCTCAAGTTGATAAGTTGCGACTCCCAATGGCTGTTCTATGCCACGCAGCGACCATTCAACAACCGTTTTCTTCGCTGATTTACAAATGAGGAGCCCAATAGTTGAATTGTCGTCATCACCTTTCAGCAAGTTGTCGACAGCCGATACATAGAAATTGATTTTTCCTACAAATTCGGGCTTGAATTCAACCACTTTTAGCTCAATGACGACATAGCGTTTCTGTGGTATATGATAGAAAATCAAGTCGGGGAAGAATGACTGCCCGTCTTCAACTTGAAGTTCCATTTGCTGTCCAACAAAGGCGAAACCTTTTCCTAATTCAAGTAAGAAGCGCGTGATGTTTGAAACGAGGGCCTTTTCTAATTCTTTTTCATTGTAGCCTTCTTGTATTGTGAGAAAATCGAAATTATAGGGGTCTTTCAGTATTTCTTGCGCAAGTACACCTTGAGGCAAAGGTAGTTGGGATTTGAAATTGGTGATTGCTGCACCTCTTGTCTCAAAAAGCTTCGCCGAGATATTATCTTCAAGAATGCGGCGGCTCCAATTGTGTTCAATGGTCATGTTGATGTAGAACAGAGCTTCTTCAAGAGATTTGCTTTTTGTGAAAATTAATACGTGATGTTTCCATGGGATTCTTCCAAATGATTCAGGCATCTCTAATTGGTCACCAACTTGGTGACCAATTGTAATTTGTTGGTAGTAAAACGAATACCAACGGCGCATGTATTTTATGTTTGTGTCGGAAAATCCAGTTTCGTTTGGGAATGCATTTCGCATATCTAAAGCGAATTGTTTTACGATTTTCTCTCCCCAGCGGTTTTCAATATCAAGTGCTGTCATGTCTCGTCCGATGCTCCAATAGAATTTTAGCATTTCGACATTTACTTGTACAATGGCTTTTGTCCGCGCTTGGGAGAAACGCGCTTTTATGTCTTTTAGCCATTCTACATAGTCACTTTTAATAAGTGCTTCGGTACGAGTAATGAATGTGGGAGTTTCCATAAAGCGTAGCTGTTGTATTGATAAATCTGCTACAAAAATAATGAAATTTCCCCCCTCTGCCAATCCTTTCGCTTACAAAAAACAAGTGACCCGCATTTTGCTTTGCAGGGTCACTTGCTTGATATGATAGCCATAGCACCGAGGTGGCGCTAAGCAATGTTGGCGATTATTTTTTGAGCTTCGCTTGGATGGCTTCGCTTTCTGCTTCGTAGCCAGGCTTGTTGAGCAGTGCGAACATGTTCTTCTTGTATGCTTCCACACCTGGTTGGTTGAATGGATTCACACCGAGGATGTATCCACTCACGCCACAAGCCTTCTCAAAGAAGTAGATGAGTTGGCCGAGGTATTGTTCGGTGAGGGCAGGGATGGTGATGAGCAAGTTTGGAACGCCACCGTCGACGTGAGCCAAGCGGGTGCCGAGTTCAGCCATCTTGTTCACTTCGTCCACGCGCTTGCCAGCGAGGAAGTTCAAGCCATCGAGGTTAGCATCGTCGCTTGGGATGACTACGGTGTTGGTTTGGTCGCCTACAGAAAGCACTGTTTCGAAGATGGTGCGTTCGCCTTCTTGAATCCATTGGCCCATAGAGTGGAGGTCGGCGGTGAAGTCAACCGATGCAGGGAAAATGCCCAGGTTGTCCTTACCTTCGCTTTCGCCGTAGAGTTGTTTCCACCATTCAGCAAAGTAGTGGAGGCGAGGGCAGAAGTTTACAAGAATTTCAATTTTCTTGCCAGCTTGGTAGAGGGCGTTGCGGGTTTGGGCGTAGGTGAATACGTTGTCGTCGCAGTCCTTTTCCATTTCCACAGCACCAGCCACGAGCGCCTTGATGTCGAAGCCTGCCACTGCGATTGGGAGCAAGCCCACAGGAGTGAGCACAGAGAAGCGACCGCCCACATTGTCGGGAATTACATAGGTCTTGTAGCCTTCTTGGGTGGCGAGACTGCGGAGAGCGCCCTTCTTTGCGTCGGTGATGGCCACGATGCGCTTAGCGGCTTCAGCCTTGCCTTCTTGCTTTTCAAGCATGTCCTTCAACAGACGGAAAGCGATGGCGGGTTCGGTGGTGGTTCCTGATTTCGAAATCACAACGATACCGAATTTGCGGCCCTTCAAGAGGTCCATGAGTTCGGCGAGATAGTCTTCGCCGATATTGTTTCCGGCAAAGAGCACCTTGCACTTGCCAGGTTTGTAAGCGTCGAAACTGTCGCTCAAGGCTTCAATCACAGCCTTTGAACCGAGGTAGCTGCCACCAATACCGATGGCCACCACGAATTCGCAACTTTCGCGCAATGCTTTCGCGGTTGCTTCGATGTCGGTGAGTTCTGCTTCGGTGATGCTGCTTGGAAGGTGAAGCCATCCGAGGAAGTCGTTGCCTTCGCCTGTGCCTTTTTCGAGCTTTTCTACTGCTTCTACTGCTGCTTCGTGCAATGCGTCAACCTTTGCTTGGTCGATTACTTGGCCGAGTGCAGCGAAATTTGCTACTTGAATTTTTTGTGACATAGTTGTGTTATTAATTTGTAATACTATTGATTAGCGTGATTATATATTCTTGGTGAATGCGCGGCGGCGCTTGTGCTGCTCAATGTCGAAATATTGCCATTGTTTTTGCACGTTTTCGTTGGTTTCGAGTTCCACATTGGTCTCTGCCCATTCATAGCCGCGCTTGTTGAATGCCGGAATCAGATCAATGAAGAAGAGTGAATTCACCCCCTTGCTCTGATATTCAGGCTTAACGGCAATGAGCAGCAAGTCGACGATTTGCTTCTCCTTTTTGATGGCCTTGAGCATGTGATACCAACCGAAAGGCAGCATGCGGCCGCGGTTTTTGATGAGCGCCTTTGAGAGCGACGGCACACTGATGCCCACGCCCACAAGTTGGTCGTCGGCGTCGGCAACCATTGAAATGTGGTCGAGAGGCAAGAATGGCAAGTAGACCTTAATGTAGTGTTGCATCTGCTTTTCCGACAGCGGAGAGTAGCCAAAGAGGCTGTCGTAGGCCTCGTTGATGAGCGAGAAGATGGCGTTGCCGTATTTCTTCACCAGTTCTTTGGTATTTTTCATTTTCACCAGGTGAAGGCCAAAGCGTGTTTGCACGATGTTGCCAATTTTCTGCATCTTGACAGGAATCTCCTTAGGAATGTTGATTTTAAATTCCACCCAGTCGACATCCTTCGTGAATCCGAGGCGCTCGAATTGCTTTTGGTAGTAGGGGTGGTTGTAGATGGTGGCTTGGGTGCCGAGCTGGTCGAAACCCTCTATGAGGCAGCCCTCGGGGTCCATGTCGGTAAAGCCGAGAGGGCCGGTGAGCTGGGTCATACCTTTTTCTTTCGACCATGCCAATACGGTGTCGAATAGGGCGTCGACCACTTCGTCGTCGTCGATGAAATCCACGAAACCGAAGCGACCTTCAGCCTTGCCTTCTCGTTGGTTCACCAAATTGTTGATGATAGCGGCGATGCGACCCACAGGCTTGCCGTCGCGATACGCCATGAAAAATGCGCTTTCGCAGAATTCATAAGCGGGATTCTCCTCTGGCAGGAATGTGGTGAGCATGTCGCCCACGAGGTCGGGCACATAGTATGCGTTGTCTTTATATAGAGTGTCGATTGGAAAGTGGATAAACTTCAGCAAATCCTTCTTCTTTGCTTCGAGTTTGCGAACTTCAATAGCCATTTTAATTCGTTTATATTATAAATAATGTGCAAAGTTACAAATAAATTACTGATTATGAAATTTATTATGCATACTTGGCATAGAAGGCCGCGTCAAATCGGAGGGGGGATGTGTTAATACATATTTGCGTGGCATATATCACGAATTTATTTTGTGGTTGCCCAGTTTATTTAATGTCACGAATTAGGCGTCTTCGGGAATTAGCGAATTATTTTTTATGTGTTGGTTTCATGGCTTGATGCAGTTTCTGGCTATAAAAACAGAAAGTGGAACGTGTTTCACAACAAGCTCCACTTTCTGCAATTGCACCTAATTTGGGGAAAATGCAATTACGGGTTATTTAATTTTAAAGGATTCTGTCAGTGTTGGGGTGTCAACTTTATGGGTGCAAGAATGTTGTACTATTCCAGTTTCGCTTTAAATTTGTGGAATAGTATAACATTCTTGTTCACTAACATTAATGGAATGGTAAGTGCCCATAATTAGTAGAGAAAAATGATATAAAAATCCGTGTCTAAAAATATAGCGTATATTGTTATTAATCCGCAAAAATAGGTTGCAAATGTATAATTACTAAAAATATCTTCAAAATAATTTAACAAAATATTGCACCAATTAAACTGTGTTAGCACATAAATATGCAAAAACGCTAATTTTAGGGTTGAAATATGCATTTATGAGTTTGTTTGTGTATTATGGGATGAATTATTATTCTTTGCTTTCTTTGTGGTGTGGAGGGTGGGGATGGCGTGGATTCACTTTGCGTGCCTGCTGCCTACGGCGAGATGATTTTTGTTAAGTATTCTCTTTGTGGGAGGCTGCCTGAGGGCTTAAGATTGAAGGCAGTTTTTTCCCTCTGATTGGAAGTGGAAGTTGTTGCGCTCGGGCTGAAGGTCTGCACTGTGCATATTGCGTGCGAACCATGCAAGTATTTGGGCTGGTGGGTGCTGGCTTCCAGCCGGGATATGGCTGCATCTTTCTTGGGCGAAGCCGCGCTCTATGATTTTATAGGATACTGTATTATTTTATTATTTTGGTTTGTGAGATGCTACCGTCGGCATGGCGTACCACCTTGATGTTTGCGCCATCGAATGGGGTGTCGGCGCTTACGCCGAGCATATTGTAATAAGTCACATTCACGATACTCTTGTCGACTATTGCATCACCCACTCCTGTGGTTATTTCTTTCTCGGTGTTATATGCAATCGATATGGTAGTTTCGTTGATGTATATCACCTTCGATTCGATTAGTATTTTGCTTCTTGCATTGCTTTTGTCGTCGAATGGAGATGGGGTAGCGTACATTCGCACGATGTAATTGATGCGTTTTTCTCCCCCTTCTGGGAATGCCTTTTCCACATATATATCAGATATTTGCAGAGGAGAACGCGTCTCGTTGCCTATAGGGTAGTATGTTTTTATTTTGTAATAATCCGTTCCCCAGCCATTTCCTGTGTTTTCGGGTTGGTTGTTGATGAGGGTCTCGTTACCTTCATCATCCACTCGCCACACGCGATAGTAGTAGACGTAAGGCGCCACCTTGGAAGCCGTGCTTGGTGTGATGGTGATATCTGCCAGGTAGGCATACATGCCACCTTCAGGATATAGCGTCTTGTTGTTGTACTCGGTCCATCCGCCGTTCACTGTCGCTTTCACTGTTTCGCCTTGTGTGGGAGTTTCGTTGGTGCCGTAGGTGTTAGGACCGTAGAACGAGTTCACGGTCATCTGTCCGGTATATTTGTAGAGTTGGTTGTTCTTTACATCAATGTGGGCGGCCCTCGCTCCGTTGTAGATGAGGTCTCTACCATTGTAGATGTCCCACGACCACACCGCTTTGTATTTCTTTTCGCCAACATGTTCAGTCATTTCCACCACAGCCTTATCATTCACTTTAAGCGACCGCTCCTCATCATCCAGCACGTCGAAATTGTCGTATTCATAGGTGTAATCTGTGCTGATGGTATTGCTGTAGACTGGTATTTCCACTTGTTCGGTGGTGAGCTGTCCTTCGCTGTCGGGCTCGGTAATGTAATATATGTAGGCTTCTGCCAAGTCGCCGCCGTTGTCGGTGCTGACCAGGAAGTAGTCGTTGATGAGAATCATATCGTCGATGTTTCCCTCTGTGACAAGGGGCTCGGCATCGAAGCGGAGTGATGTGCTTGGCGGTAATGGGTTTTCGTATTGTAAGGTGTAGCGCCACCCGTCGGTCACTGCGAGCGTTGCAATCTTTGTCACCTCTGTTCCGTCGGCTCTTCTGCGGTAGACCACGCGTTGAGGCGTTTCGGTAAGGTCGTACTTGTAAGGCGAGAGGCGAATGGTGTTCTTGTATGAGTTTTGGTGAGTGCCCACGTCGAAGTGTGAGCGGTAGCCGTAAATCCAGATGAATTCATCTGTGTAGCCTGGTACGGGAAGGGTTACGATATTTGTGATGGCCGGTCCTACAGGGTTGTTGGGGTCGCTTTCAGTAGGGCGACACACAATTTTGTAGTGAAGTTGGTAGCCTTTTTGCCTTTGTAGCACTTCGTAGTTGTATGTGGTTTGGTCGTTCACCGTAGCAATCAGCGTTTCTTCGCCATCGTCGGCAATTTGATAGATGTCGTAGGTTTCGCCACCATGCCAGTTGAGGCTTTGAGGATCTTTGAGGTTTGATTTCCAGTCAAGGAACACAGAAAAGAGACGTTGTTCGTTCGAGGCTTCGCTATAGTCGTTGGCTTGAGCGATAGTGCCCTCAAGCGATGCTTGATAAATGGCGATTCGTGGGCATTTGCCAGGGTTGTACCAGCAGTAGGGGTTGTCGTCGTCGCGTTTTGTTCCAGTTTTGGAATTTGGCCAGGGGGCGTAGTCGTTGCTGTCCCAGTAGGTCATCCTGTCTTTTGGTACCACCATCGTCACATTCTGCATGTATGGTTCGTTGCCCGTGCCTGGATTTATTTTATAGTAGTGCTTGAGGCGTGGCAGATTAGCGCAGTCGTGTGCCACTTTATACATTTTTCCGTCGATCAGTTGCTGATAGAAGTCGGTGGTGCCGTCCAGATTTTCTGCGTTACCAGTGGCGCTGAGTCGTTCCCACTCGTTGTATAGCCTGTTTCGAGCCTTTCCTTTTGCTGCGAAATAGAATTTGTCGAATGTGCCGGAGAAGGAAATGATATATGAATCGTCACATTCTGTGGTATTGCTTATCAATTGCACGGATTTAACATTTTGCTCAAAAGTTTCGACCGTCGTTGGAAAGGTTGTGGCGCCATCTTTCAGCTCAACCAAGAAACAAGTGAATCCCTCCACTGGCACATTTGTATAATTCACATCGCGTCCTGCCACGCCATCCACATTGATATTGCCAGGGATAGCAGGGTCGTTCATTACATAGGTGCGCAAGGCCAGCATCTGTCGAGCATCAGTGGCTGTTTCTGTAATTTTGCTGGTGTGGCTCACATTGTTCTCGTCTTTCCATGAATACTGGAATTGCGAATAGTCGAATGCGAAGACCGTTTGAGCAAATGTTAACAGAGTAGTGAGTAGTAATAGCTTTCTCTTCATAAACTTTTAATACAAAGTATCCTTATCGTGAATTGAATTCCGGTTAATCCAAAATTTATCCGCTTTAAAGTTACTTAAAATCTGTAAGATAACACGTGTGCCGAATGATGAATATTTGGAATTTTTGAATATTTAACAAAAAGCGTAGTTTGCCACTTCCTTTTGTATAAGAATTTGCCACTCGGAGGTGTGAGTCGAGAAGATGGGGTTAGTGGCTGAGGTAGAAGAGGAGAAGGAGCAGTGTCAAGATGATGGCGATGAGGGGGATGTAGATGGTGTCGCTGAGTCGGCGCTCCATGCGCAGGTCGAGGTCGCGGATTTCGCCGTTGGTGCAGTCGCGGGCTATTTTTATGAGGCGTTTTGGATGGTTGGGCGAAGCAATCACGGCATTCATCAGCACCTCGCCGAATGCTGCCACAATCTGCCGTTCGTCGGCAGATGTGTCGCCCACAGGGTAGATTTCCATCGTTCGGAAATCGTCGCTAAACACAAACGACCGCTCGTCGAGAGTGCCCGTCTCACCCTTTTCGCGCACCTCGTAGATGGCTGCCACTGCGCGTTGTTGCAGCAGTGCCATTACGCGCGTGTTCACTTCGCGCCTGTCGATTAAAGTCTTGAGGGAGATTGGCATTTTGTTGAGAAATTAGATGTTAGAAGTTAGAAGTTAGAAGTTAGAAATTAGATGTTAGATGTGTGAGAAAAAAGAAATTAGAAATTAGATTTTCGTGAGTGCTCTGTGCAACAATTCATCACAGTTCTCCGACCTCTAATTTCTAATTTCTAAAATCTTATTTCTTTCAAAAGATTATTCCACTTTCTTCATTGTCTTGCTGCCGAGGTTGTATTGCACCTTGCCAGAGCCAGTGCGGATGTTTACGATGCCGTTGGCAGAGTCTTCAAAGCCGATGTCGGAAGCCGAACCTCCACCGAAGTGCACTTCAAATGTGCTGTTCGACGCCTTGCTGAATGCATACACGCGACCGTTTTTCAGCAAGAACACGGTGTAGCCACCGCCGTTGATTTTCTTTGAGAAATCTTCTGCGCGGAAAAGCGGAGTGTTTTTGTCCACTTGTTGGGCTTCCACTTTCACCTCTTCGCCGTTTTCAAATTTTTGGGCGTTTTCTGCTTGTTGGGCAGCCAGTTCTGCTTCTTGTTCGGCCTTCTCTTTTTCAAGGCGTTCTTTTTCTGCCAATTCTTGTGCCAATTCCTCTTCGGTAGGAATGTGGAGCATGCCGATGCTACGTGCACGTTTAATCAGCTCATTGTCGAGTATGCCGGTGCCAACAGGTACGTTGGTGCATTTCAAAATCTGCTGACCGTCGGTGTCGCGAATCAGCGAACCATAGAAATCGACTTGGCGAATTTCCTTCTGCTCATCGATGTCGAAATACACGGTTGCCATTTTGCCCGCCACTTCGTTTGAAGGGATGCAGGCATAGGCGAAGAACATATAGCGCTTGCCTTGGATGTCGACCACTGCAGGAATTTCTTCAGCACGAAGCGACTTGGGGTCGAACACGAGGTTGTAGCCGTCTACATATTTCTGGTTGTTCATCTTGATGTCCCAGTCTTGACCATTCTGAGTGAGCGTGTAAATCTTGTAGAAAGAATGGGTGGCGTCGGAAAGGTAGGTGATACCAATCAGGCGGTCGACCTTGCCAGTGGTGTCGTTCTTGACAGGGCATGCGTAGGCAATTTGGTCGCCGTCGTTCTTCAGATTGTTTTTGATGAGGGCGTTGTTGAAGATGTCGTTGTAGCGTCCGGCATCCACATCGCTCACCTCCACATTTTCAGCAGTTACACTTTCGTGATTGCCCGAGAAGAAGCATGAGCGCACCACTATGAGGCCAATGAATGCCGCAATAGCAGCGCAAACTAAATATTTCAAAATGCCTTTGCCCTCCTTTTTCTGCTCTTGTCCGGTGGCAGACGCTGTCGTATTGTTCCAAGCGTCGGCTTTTGCTGGCGTGGACTTAGAGAGGGAAGCGCGACAAGCCGGACAGAATGCACTGTCGGCTGGGATTGTGCTTTTACAGTTTGGACATACTATTTCGCTTGCCATTACGCTACCGCAATGGTTACAGAATTTCGACCCTTCGGGTACGATGTTTCCACAGTTGGGGCATCTGTTTTCTGCCATATTGTGCTGTTTTTAAGTTGTTACTGATTCTATATGAGTTTTGCAAAGATAATAAAATTTTCACATTTTTTCAAACCTTGCGTCAATTCATGGTGTATGGTCCTATTTTTTAGCGCGGTTGATGACGAATATGCCACCCGCCGCCAGCACTGCCGCCAAGGCGTATTTCCAGTAGAAGGGCTCGCCCAGGCAAGCGCAACTACTTATTGCACCAATCACGGGGATTAGCGAGTTGAAAATCGCCACTTTGCCCACAGGGTTGCAACTGAGCAATTTGTTGTAGAGCCCGAATCCGAGCGTGGAAATCACAATCAGCATCATCAGTATACCCAATCCCCACACAGTAAGTATTGGAAATGTGCCGCCGATAGCGATGCCTGGGATGGCCAGCAGGATGCCTCCGAAAAGCAAACTGTAGCCTGTGCCCACGAACACATCCATGTGGCGCTTCATTTTTCTGGTCATCAGTCCTGCTGCCGCAGAGCACAGTGCATTACCGATAATCATGCCGTCGCCCAACCATGTAAATTCGCCACTGTCGGCACCACCAATGTTCAGCGCAAGTATGCCCACGAATCCGAGTGCACACCCTGCCACTTTGCTCAGGTTCAGTTTGTCGGTAGCGGGATATACTGCACACGCCAGTAGCACCAACGAGAACACGCTCAGTGAGTTGAGAATCGCGGCACGCGACCCGGCGCTGTGCGAGAGCCCGATATAGAAACAGGCGTAGTGGATGGAAGTGTTGAGCAGCGCAAAAATGAGGATAAAAATCCATCCTTTAGCGCCAGTTGAAATGCTGAAATTTCGATTGGTGCCTTTCGCCATGGCCAAAATAATCAGGCCCGAGATGGCAAATCTCACGCCGGCAAACAGCATTTTGCTCCCTGTTTGGTCTTTGGTGATGCCAAATTCCTCAAAGCCGAGTTTAATCAGCGGATAGGCCCACCCCCACACGAAGGCTGCTGTGAAGGCGAAAATCGCCACCCACAGCGGTCGTTGCCAGATGCTCTTTTCTGCGGTTGCCATTAGTCGTTATCCTTTCGATGAAGTGTCGAGGAATGCAAATCCTACTGCCGCAATCAGCAGAAGGAATGCCACGAAGTGATTCCAGTGCAGTTCTTCTCCCTTGAAGAATATGGTTACGAAAATGGTGAATACAGTGAGAGTAATCACCTCTTGAATAATCTTAAGTTGCATCAGTGAGAATGGCCCGCCGTTTTCCACAAATCCAATGCGATTGGCAGGCACCATAAAGCAGTATTCAAACAGTGCGATACCCCACGAAAACAGAATCACCACCGCCAAAGGCCAGTTGGTGGAGATGCCCGCGTTCTGCAATTTCAAATGCCCATACCATGCAAATGTCATAAATGTGTTTGAAATCACCAGTAGTGCCAAGGTGATTAAAGCTGATGAAAGTCCAGTCATAATATATTATGTATCTATAGATTGCAATTTCCGACTGCAAAATTACAACA
>JAKSMA010000041.1 GCA_024400895.1 Muribaculaceae bacterium
GAAATCAAATAAAAGCCGCCTCCCGAGCTACCAGGAAGCGGCTTTTATTTGATTGCATCATAATCAAGAATTAAAGAAATATTTGGTTTAATTCAATTCTGATAAAAAATCTTTAATTCCTTAATTCATGACACTTATCCTCTACCTGAGTTAGCCGAGGATGAGGGAATGTTGACAAGGTTCGCTATTCGCGGCGCCAGCTACGCTGACACACCGCTGCTCCCCTTGCCGAGCTCATCCTCTTAGCCGAGGATGATGTTGATGAGGGCGGTAACGTCGGATACGTTCACCACACCGTCGCCATTCACGTCGCAAACAGCGTCGCTGAATGATGCGCTGCCGAGAATCTTGTTGATGAGGGCAGTGACATCGCTCACGTTCACTTCACCGTTGCCATCGATATCGCCAAGAATTGCTGCCGACTTCACTTCGAGTGGGCAGATGAGGTAGTTTTCATAATAATTGTCGGCGTACATCGACATTTTGCGGCGTGCCTTCTTTGCTGCCTTCTTTGCAGTTTTGGTCATCTTGGCTGGAGCACCCTTCTTTGCAGGAGCGTGTGCTGGTGCAAATTCGTCATCGCTTTCCCATGGCTCTTTTTGCTTCACCACAGCCTTCACTTCGTAGAAGTTGCCATTGGTCAATGCCAAGTCGCCGATGTAGCGGCGGTCAAGTTCGATAGGTTGGAAGAGTTCTGCATCCACGCCATTGTTGCCAGCGAGGAATTCCTTGCCGTCCTTTTGGAGGTAATAGCCACTGATGTATGCCACTTCGTGACCATTGCTGTAGATGGTGTCGCTTAATGCCAAGTTTCTGAGAGCTAAAGTTGGGAACTTGCAGTCGGTGAGTTCTTCTGGAGCCGCATCAAGCAAGAGGCGAGGGTTGGTCCAGTTGTCCATGAGTGTGCCGCTCACAGTTTTTGGAGCGATGCACTTCATGGCAGCCACCTTGTTGTAGAGTTCGGTGTTGTTGCCACAGTCGAGTGCAATGAAGTCGGGACTCCAATCAATCCATTCAACCCAGCCCCAATCGGCATATGTGTCGTCGAGAATTTGGGTAGCGTTGTCGGTCACATAGATGAAGTTCTTGCTGTTGGCTTCAATTTCGTTGGCCTTGGTAGCTGCAACCACGAAGAGTGTGTCGCTAACAATGACTTCGTCGCCATCCTCACCATAGTACCAAATTTTCCACAATGGCATAGAAGTGTCGGTAGGAACGATTTCTGTTGGCACGAATTGCACAGCCTCGTTGTAGTGAACGAGCAGACCTGTCACATCAAACAATTGGTCTTTGACATTTGTTGGGAAATCAACTTTGAATTTGTTGAAACCTTGGAGCGAAGCTGTGAACGCTACGTCGTCTTCATCGTATTCTTCTTCGCTGATGGTGAAGTAACCCTTGTCGTCGACAGCAGAGAGGTTGACAGCTGTGAATGTGCAGTAGTCGTTCTCGTAGTCTTCGAGAGGATATTCACTGAAATAGCCTACATATCCGCTATAGTCGAATGGCTCTGCGTCGTCTTCCTCGGCTTGCATAGTGGAAGCGGTGTTGCCAGTCACATCAGTGATTTCTGTTTGGCTCCTGTAGGTAGTCTTTTTGCCTTTCCATCCAGCAGGAATGTAGTCGCCCACTTCGTATGAAGGGTTAAGGTCGCCGAAGATGAGGGCTGAATAGCCATAGCCTTCAGCGTCGATGTTGCGCACATAGTTGTACTTGCCGTTCTTGTAAACCACAAAGGCGTTGCCAGTGAATTTGAATTCGGTGTTGTCGGCAAGGGTGGTGCCAAGGTTGTAGAAAGTGTTGATTTCGGTCACATCAGAGCCTGGATCGCTTGAGCCATCGGTGTATGTAACCACGATTTTGTCGATACGGCTTTGGCCTCCGAAATCAAATTTCACAGAGGCTGCGTCGCCAGCCCAAGAGGCTTCTTGCACGAAACTGCCGGTGGAGCAGGTTGGTGCGCTCCAGCGAGTGTTAGTGAACACAACCGACTGAACTTTCTTTCCTGCAGGAGCAGAAATGGTGACAGGACCACTGTAGACGCGGAGTTGCACGCCACCGTTGTAGTCAAGATATAGGCGATTCACTGTGTTGGTGGTGCTGATGCCCACTTTCAGCGTCACGCCATCCACTGTGGCAGTGCTTTCGGCAGTGATGTCGCCAGCTGTCGACGACGAAGATGATGGCTCAGAGAAGCCAAACAGGGCAGCACCGTTGGTTGCGAAGTCGAACGTTGCTGTTGCTGCCCATGAGTTGGCAAAAGCCATCAGGGCAATAGCAAAGAATAGTAATGTTTTCTTCATATAGTTGGGATTTAAAAATTGATATTTATCCGTCAATAGCTTAATAATTTTGCAAAGATAGGGAATTTATATTGAATTAGTGCGATTTTTTTCATGTGTTTATGTTATTTCAAATTAATGTTTTATATTTGTGATAGAATAAAAAGCTTAAATATCAATTTTAATAGAAATGATGAATAGGATTAGTAAAGCATTTATTTTGATGGCGGCTTTGGCGCTGGTAGGATGCAAGCAAGGTGCGCAGAATGACCAGAATGTGGCTTCTGTGCAAGGTGACACATCGCAAGTGGCAGAAAAGCATGTGGCTGTGAGTGGTAAGCTCGTGGGCGAGAATGAATACCAACTCGGTGGCAACACCTACACAAGCAAAGGCGATTTCTCGGCAGAGGAATACAACGCCAACGCTTCGGGGGTGGTGACCTTCACGGGTTTCCCCGCTTCGTATGATGAGTTTGCAGATTTGTATAAAAATTTCTTGGGCAAAACTCCACAGGGCACTGTGGCTTTGGCCACAATGGCTATGGAAATCTATTTCCGCGATGCAGAAGCGGGCGAAAAGTGTGTGGATTTGCTGTGCAGCAGCGGCTGTGCCGGCGAAATGAAGCGTGGCGTTGGCGAGAAAGTGCGCTCGTGGAAGCAGAACGACAAATATGGCCAGCGTTATTTGCCAGCGGCAGTGCTCAAAGGTGCATCGGCAGAAAATGGCTATCAACCTCAATCTCCTTACACTATCGAGATGAAGGCCAGCGTGAACAAGCACGAGAAGGTACAAATCAGCGATCTCGGCACTTGCCTTTATATCTATGTGATGGGCGATGGATGGGATTCGCACCAACGCCCTGTCCAGGTGTTCCTTCCAGAAGGTAGCGACCACTACAAGATGTGGTCGGCATCGGCACTCTATATGCAGTGCAAGAACACTGGGAAAGAGTTTGTGGAGTTGAAATAGTTTAATATTTGAAATAACATCAATTATGAAGAAGATTTTATTGATTATTGCCGCTATGGCTATGTGCATGGCTGCAAATTCTTGTAGTAAAGGTGGTGCCGAAAGTGGTGCATCAAGTAGTACAGAGGTTTCGGAAGCAGAAGCTGCCGATGAAGTAACATTCAACGGGGGTGTGGTCTACGAGAACGAGAAATTCGGTTTCAGCGTTTCGCTCCCCGAAGGTTTCCACCCTCAGAACGACGACAAGCAAATGGAAGAAGAACGTGGCGGAAAGGTGTATATTAATCAGGGCTGCATGGTTGACATGCAGGCTTCCGACCAATCTTCAAAGGTGGCAACAGTGAAGGAGTCGCTTGAAATGGATGCAGCATTCATCACTGTGGATGAGGCAAATGGCGAAAAACTGCTCCAAAAGGATGTGAAAGACGATGAACTGATTGCAAAGTGGACCGACCAATTCGGCTATCGTGCGCTCTACTATAAGTATGTGGGCAAGACCAAATACGAAATCGCCTTCACCTACGGCACTGACCGCAAGAAGGAATTTGAGGAGGAAGTGGATAAGATTATCAAATCTTTGAAGTACAAGAAATAAACTTTTTGTGCTCTTGTCAGTCAAAGAACCGATAATTTACACGACTGAATAATGATGAAACGAATTATATTTATTCTATTGATGGCGGTAGCGGGTCTGTGCACCACTGTGGATGCACAGACGCTGCGCGACCGTGGTGGCTCGTATATGGGCAAAGTGGAAAGCGATGGCAGCGTTCGCGACCGTGGCGGCTCCTACCGTGGCAAGGTGGAAGGCGATGGCAGTGTTCGCGACCGTGGCGGCTCCTACCTGGGTAAAATAGAGAGCGATGGCTCGATTCGCGACCGCGGTGGCTCCTACATGGGCAAGATTGAAAGCGACGGCACTCTGCGCGACCGCGGCGGCTCCTACCGCGGCAAGGTGGAGAGCGATGGCACCATACGCGACCGCAGCGGCTCTTACCGTGGCAAATTTGAAGGTGGCGTGAAACGCAAATATGCGGCAGCCATTCTGTTTTTCGAACTTCTTTAAGTTGAGATTCTGATATGAAGCAATTTCTGATAGCTGTGGTGATGGCAGCTGTATGTGCTATGACCATAAATGCCCAAGTGGTCAATGGCTCGATGTGGACCGATGGCATGTCGTTTTACAAAGCCACCGTGAAAAAGGGTGGGAAAGTGGTGATGGAGGGCGGCACGCTGCACGAAGGCGGCTTCAAATTCGTGCTCAAGCAAAAAGCCCCAAAAAGGTACACCATTCATCCTGCGCAGAATGGCGACGATTATGTGTATATGGGCTCGCACTGCAAAGCAGGCGATAGGGTGGTGTTTGAAAATGTGGGAGGCCACAATGTGCTCACTTGCTACAGCGCAGAGGGCCAAGCCGTGGCTATGCTTCAGCAGTTTAGTGGCTCGCTTGAAGAATTTATCAACAGCACCCGCTATGAGGCATTCGCCGGACAATATGAAGATGTGAACACTGGAAAAAAGTGGATATTCTTCTACGACGGCAAATACGAAATCGGTCAGCAAGGCCCGAGTCCGCACTACACCGTGGTCAAGGAATACGAGATGCCTTCCGACATCATTCGGCTTGCCGACGGCACCGCCTACAAAGTGGATATCACCGCTCAAGGCATTAATCTGCGTGCGTGCAAATTGATAGGTTATCAAGATGGTGAAGTGGAAGGCGCAGAAGTGGGCGATGTGGTGGCAGTGCTGAATCGCACGAAATCGCCGTATGCTGCAGGCAAATGGTCGGTGTGTGCCTTCAAGTTGCTCAGCCCAGCCATGCTCAGCATGTACGACAAAGCCACTCTCCGACTGATGCGAAACGAGATTTTCGCTCGCAGAGGTTGGGGATTCCAGAGCGATGACCTCACCACCTATTTCAACCACCCGCCCTGGTACAATGCCCTCGTGCGCAACGAGGCGGTGAACCTCACCGAATTGGAGAAGAAGAATGCTGAAATTATCAAGATGGTGGAGGATTTCGGTTTCGAATAATTCGCAGTTACATCATTAAAAAATACGGCCCGGAGATGACGAATCTTTGGGCTTTTTCTTATCTTTGTAGACGATAAACAAACGAACAAAAATAATATGATGAAACGACTGCTTTTCTCAATGCTTGTGGCGTTGATGGCTGTGGCCTCTTGGGCTGCGAACAACGACCAGTACACGATTATCGTGTCGCTCGACGGATTCCGTTGGGATTATCCTGAAGCCTTCAACACTCCTTTTCTCAATTCAATGGCCGACAAAGGTGTGAAGGCTGTGATGTCGCCTTCTTTCCCATCAAAGACTTTCCCCAACCACTACACATTGGCTACCGGGTTGGTGCCTGACCATCACGGCATTATTGCCAATTCTTTCAAAATCCGTGCCAACGGCAAAAAGTTCTCGCTGAGCAACTCAGAAACCCGTTCTGATCCTCAATATTTTGGTGGCGACCCCATTTGGCTCACAGCAAAACGCCAGGGTATGGTCACTGCCACGGTGTATTGGGTGGGAAGCGATGTGAATCTGGGTGGCGGTGGTCACGCCAACTATTGGCACGACTACCAGAAAAAGCCGCTGCTTACCGATGTGGAGCGTGCCGACGAGGTGCTTCGTTTGCTCCAGTTGCCAGAGAAGGAGCGTCCACATTTCATTATGTGCTATTTTGAAGAGCCCGACCACACCGGGCATGTGGCAGGCCCGATATCGAAAGAGTGTCGCCACGAAATCGAGCATATCGATACTGTGCTTGCCTATATGTGGAATCGCATCAGTCTGCTTCCTGAGGCAAGTAAGGTGAACTTGATAGTGACTGGCGACCATGGTATGGCTTGGACCGATGCCGACCGCACTGTGCCTGTGAAGAAATATATCAAGGCCGATTGGGTGGATGCCGTAGAGGGCGATTTGCCTGCCAACATCTATGTAAAGAAAGCGGAATATGTGGATTCTGTTATGGCTGCACTCAGTGGCGTAGACCACATACGCGTGTGGCGAAAAGCCGACATTCCTGCATATCTGAACTATGGCAGCAATCCCAATGTGGGCGACGTGCTGGTGCTTCCCGATATGGGATGGCTGTTCACCGACCGCAAGGTGCGCCGAGGCGGCAGCCATGGTTTCGACCATACCAGTAGCGATATGCAAGTGGGATTCCGTGCTATGGGGCCTGCGTTCAAGGTGGGCTATGTGAAGCCAGCGAAGTTCCGCAATGTGTGCATCTATCCATTGCTTTGCCATTTGCTCGATGTGAAGCCTTCGCCCAACGATGGCGCCCTCGAAGAAGTGGTCGACATCCTGAAATAAATCGTTCAGATAAAAGATATCGCTCGCATGGCATTGTGGCTGTGCGAGCGATATTCGTATTGCCTTATTGGGGTTGACAAATTTGGGCGGATGATGTAGATTTATGCCCAAAAAACTTTATGGATACCTTTGAAAAACATGAAAATACTGATATAGAGACTGAATGCACGCTGCCGATGCCTCTTGAGCAGATGATAGCAGTGAATCGGAGTCGCAAAGAGGAGGGGCTCTCGCCGTATGACCCGCTCACGGGCGAAGGATGCTGCGGCGAGCGAAAGCGTGTGTCGTTGCCCTCCATAGGCGAAGTGTGGCTCCCGACGGCTATGCTTGAAACCGAGTCGTTGGAGGCACTGAACGATGAACTGACCTATAAAAAGACTCGCATTAAATATGACTTTGAATATTGGTGTGCGCTATGTGCCACCGTGCGCGACAAGGTGAGCGGCCGTAATGTGAAACTTCACTTGAATGCGCCGCAACGCCATGTGCTTGAAGATTTGGAACGCCAGCGTCTGTCGGGGAAAGGCGTGCGCATGATATTGCTGAAAGCCCGGCAATGGGGTGGCTCTACGCTGGTGCTGATGTATATGGCGTGGATTCAACTGGTGCTGCGACGCAACTGGAACAGCATCATCTGTGGCCACAAGCGGGGAACGTCGAGTGTGATAAAAGGCATGTACACCAAACTTTTGAACCATTACCCGAAAGAGCTGCTTGAAGATGGAAAACGACTTGAATTCAAAACCTTTGAAGGCAATGCCAATGCGAAAATTATCACGGGGCGTGATTGCCTGGTGCTGCTCGGCACGGCACAGACCGACGATGTGGTGCGTGGCTACGACATAGCCATGGCACACTTGAGCGAAGTGGCGTTCTGGCCCACATCTACGATGCGAAATCCTGAAGATGTGATGCGTTCCATCGATGGCTCGTTGCTCGTGGGCGGACTTACGGTGGAGGTGCTCGAATCCACAGCCAACGGCATTGGCACTTATTTTCAAAATGAGAGGGTGCATTCGGTGAATGGCGAGAGCGACAAGCTGGCGGTGGTTGTTCCTTGGATCGAAATAGCAATCTAGCGGTTGCCTGTGGATGAGGCTGAGATTCCGCAATTGTGGGCAAGTCTGGACGACTACGAACGTGAGCTTTGGAACAATGGGTGCACGTTGGAGATGATTAAGTGGTATCACGAAAAACGCAAGAGTTATCTCTCGCACGAAAAGATGATGGCGGAATTTCCCACCAGCGCTACCGAAGCATTCCGCACCACAGGCAAATGCGTGTTCTCGCTGTCGCGCCTTGATGAGATGCGTAAGCATTGCTGCGCGCCGCTCAAGGTGGGCGAAGTGAAACGTGTTGGCAGTAAAGTGAAAATCGTGAAAGAAGGTGAGCCTCGCTTGAAGGTGTGGAAAATGCCCATGAAAGACCTTTCTGAAAGCAGATATGTGGTAGGGGTGGACATCGGTGGCAGAAGCGACAGTGCCGACTATTCGGTGATTTCGGTAATTGATTGCAGTGAGCGTGTGTGTGAAACCGTGGCACAGTGGCGTGGACATATCGACCACGATTTGCTGATAGAAAAAGCCATCTTGCTCGCCACATTCTATAATAATGCCTTGCTGGCTGTGGAAAGTAACACGCTCGAAACTCACGCATCCGACGGCAAGTCGGCATTTTTACTGGAACAGCTGAAGAAGAATTACCGCAATGTGTATCGCAGAAAGCATGGGAAGTTGGGCTTTCAAACCAATGTGCTCAGCAAGAGGCAACTGGTGAATAACTTTGTGACGATGGTGAGAGAAGGACTGTTTGTGGAGCACGACAGCGACGCCATCGACGAGATGAGCTGGTATGAAGAAAAAGTGGGCGGTGGATTCGGCGGTATCAAAGGCAAGCACGACGACATCGTGATGTCGCGCGGCATCGCCCTTGTGGCAAATAGTTCTTATCATGCCGTGGTTTCCGATTATAGCGACGTTATTTCTGAAAGCGGAACGCAAACGTCTGAGAGTGAATCGCTTGATGGGACTATGCGTAGTCAGTGATGTAGGGGGCGGATGGGGGCAAAAAAAAGGGACAGTCTCCCGACTTTCCCATTTCCTTAAATACACAATTATCTATAAAACAACTATTTTGAATCAAAATGATAAGATTTGCTCTCGGGCAAAACCGAGAGAGCAAATCTGTATTATTTGTTAATAGGATTCCAAACGAGTCGACTTAGATTTGCAGTTTCTTAATGATGCCGAATTCGTTTGTGATATGTAAATATGATATCCCCTACGCCAAATTATCGAAGTGTTTCGATTGAGACTGCTAACAAATAACACTGCAAAGATACAACAAAATTTTATATTTGCAAATGTTTTAATTAAAAAATATCACTTTTTTGCGAGAAAAAGTGATATTTTTGTTTGTTAGAAGCCTGAAAAGATTAATTTTTAGTTGTTGGATGTGTATAAATCTGTGGTGTGAATGATTGTTCCTGTTGGTGCAGTGCCTTCAATGTGAATCCTTACGCTGCGTGAAGGTTGCGAAAACACAGGAAGCATGATGGGGGCGTTCACATCACCGTCGACTTTTGCGCTACAGAGCGTGAATCCGTGACAACTTTCTCCACGCTCGCCAAGGAGCGAAAGACGGAGGTGCAGATTTTCTCCGAAAATATTCCAGATAATGTGGTCGATGCGCTCGTGCATGCTCGGAGATAGCAGAATGGGGTGGGAAAGATAGTTGATAGTTTGCTCTGCAGACAAAGATTTGCAGATATTGAGCACCCTGCCATCGTCAGCGATTAGCAGTGCTCGGGTGCCATCGAAGAATGCCGACTGTGCTTTCTGCGTGAGGTGGCAGAAATAGCCTTCGGCATCGGCGATGGAGAGTGCGCCATCGGTGTGCAGTAGCCACAGCTCTTGCTCTGCATCGTTCCACACCATGGTCGTGATGTCGTTGGCAGGGAGGATGACTTTCACTTTTGAGCCCTCGATGGTGCACAACTGCTGGTGGCGGCAGACAAACCATATTTTCCCACCACCGGCAATGGGGCTTGATAGTGCGTCGATTGTTTTGCGACTCATCAACTTTGCTTCGCCGAACTCGCCTTTACTCGATTGCGGAATCACAAATATGCCTTGGTCGGTGAACATGTAAAGAGGGTATCGTCCGAATCCGCCCGAATAGATGGGGCGTTCTGCGGCTGTGAGGGCAAGGATTTTTGCTCCTGTAGTGGTTTTGCTGTATTCCTGTACGATGGGTTGGCCGATAGCGGTCACGGTGAGTCGACCTTCGGCGTGTGCCGTGGTATTGTGGGTGGTAGCGGTGCTTGGCGTGGCGCTTTGTAGGCTGATGGGCTGCAGACTGGTGTCGTAGCATGCTGCTATTCCACAGTTATATACTGGTGAAAGTTCGTGCTCAATGGCTTTTGTTACCGTCCCCGATTTGATTTCGATGCGTAGCGAAGTGGCAGAAAGATGTGGGGCGCAGATGAGAGGGTTGATGGCAGAAGGAGTGAACGGGTAGGAGTGGCTGCTGACGATGACGGATTCGCCCGCTTGTTCAATCACCTTTACCGTGCACGCCGCGGCGCTGAAAGGTGGCAGAAACGCACCCGCAGGATGCCAGCGCGAGACGATGCGTTCGCTCCCACCACCCATATACAGGCGTCCACTGTGAGCCATAGTGCACGCTGGCAAGTGCTCGTGGTTGCATCGGTGTGTGATGGCAGCGCATTCTGTGCCAGTGAGTGATTGCGCGAAACCGCTTGATTGGCCAAGCGTGAAAGATGGAATTGCGGGGAGGACGGAACTTGGGTTACGGCTGATGCCCCACGCACGAAATTCGTGATTCTCCAACGCCCCGATTTGTGTGCACGAGGCAATCACTTGCCATCGGCTGTTCATCAATTCATCCACTATGGCACTCTTGCTTCGTGGCGCAGGCCCAAACTCCGCGATATATCGGCGTGTGCCCACCGATGTGGTGGCCATGCGATAGTCGAGCAAAGCAGTGTTTGCCACATTCACCTCTTGGGTGGCCAAGATGTCGATAGATTTGATAAGGTGTTGCCATTCTTGCTTGATGCCACTTACCACGCTAATGCCAAGTTGATAGGTGGGCAAAGAGAGCGAGGTGGCAGAGATGCCAGTGTAATGGCCGCCTGAAGATACGGCTTCGCCCTGGGTGCGGTATTGGTTTTTCACGGTGTCGAATCCAATCATCACGGGTGCGCTCATCCACAGGTATTCATCGTTGGTCATCTTCACAGCATAGCGTACGAGTATGGGGCGAGTGAATTCGCCGTCGTCTGCCGCCGATTTCTGCAGATGCTGGTAGGCGCTGCGAATGATTGAGGCAAGCGAGCGAATGTCGTCGGAGGGAAGAGGAGTGCGCCAGTCGGTGAGGGGTGTGATGAAATTGTATTGGGGGATATCTTCCGAAATGTTGCCAGTGCTGATAGCCGACAGGTGCAGCTCGGGAATCGCATCGTCGAAATTGAGCAACTGGAGCGTGCCGTTGTGGTTGGTGAAATACAAGATGCCATCGGATGTGTTCACAACCAGAAATTGTTCAATGCTGTGTGCTTCCCGCACATCTGCATCGGTGTGGTGAAAACGAGTGCCATCAGAAAAGAGGTCACCCGCAGAGGTGGTAATGTAACTGCCGCCCAGAATGCAGATGATACGGTGGCCAGTGGGAATGTGGGCAACGTTTTCGGGTGTGCCCACCACCTCCAGACTTTGGCATCGGCGTCGAAGGTTGACAGTGGTTTGTGCCTCGCCCGTAGGGGCGGCTTCTTCGTTGTGAAAAAATGAAGAGGAAGAAGAACTGATTTTGATGTGTTTCATAGTATGGAAATATTTAAATTATAAGTGCGTCAAAAATAGTATATAGGTGTATAAAAACTCAATGTTAAAAAGGTTTTTCGCATATTTGTTGAATGTTTTTAGACAAATGCAATTATTTTTAGAGTTTTCTAAAAAATGTGGTAAAAATATTTGGAAATGTGAAATTTACGATATATATTTGGGGTATCAAATAGAGAACATAGTTTTCTGATGATATATATGTTTTTATAGATTGTAGATTTTAAGGAGCCCACGCTGTGAAGCGCAGGCTCCTTAATATTCTTTGCCAGAAAAAATGCCTTATTATTTTGCTCCTTCTTGCATGAAGCTGAAACTGGAGAATGTATCGCCAGCCGACACCTCTAAATAGCAGTAGCGGGTGATGGTGTCGTTGGCTGCAAAAGTCACAGTCAATGTGTGGCCATTGACTTTTGCATTGGTATAAGTGTTTTCTCCGTGGTAGGCAAGTTCTTCTTCGTAATCAAACTTTTCTCTCAAGGCGAAATACCTGTTATATGGTGTGCACCAATATGATTTATAGTTCTTGCACACGAAAGTGTAGGTGCCACCTTCCTTTGGGACGAATATGAATTTTGCATTATCCACATTTTGTGTTTTATATGAAAACTCTTCCCATTCCATGGGAGGCCAATTTCCCCCTATTAGAGTGTTGTCGTCGTTGCTGCATGCGCTCAGTACGAAGCAAAATGTAATTAATATAAGAGCGAATTTATTCATATTTTAATCTGTTGTTATTGCTGCTGCAAAAGCAAGATAAATATTTTAGAATGAACAATCTATCGAGTAAAAAATGAAATGTGTCTGTCTTTTATGTGAGGCGGGCTGCGGCGAGTGTGAAAAATGAGATGCGAATGCCGGAAATGTGGCGTATGCATTCGGCGCAACTGAGCATTGTGGCGCCTGTGGTAATCACGTCGTCGATAATCATCACATGCTTGTCGACAAGCGTTTCTGCAGCTTCGGGGATGGGGGCGTAGAGCCCTTGGGTGTTGAGCATTCGCTCGTAAGCCGATTTGTGGGTTTGTGTTTCGTGCCCCTTCACCGCATCTATGGCCTCGTAGATGGGAATGGAGGTGGCGTCGCTGATGCCCATGGCAATGTAGTCGGCTTGGTTGTAGCCGCGTTTCGCCATTTTCGTGATGTGGAGCGGCACAGGAATGAGATAGTCGATGCCGTCCCAAAAACCAGTGTCGGCTATGGATTCGGCGTAGCGGCGCGCCATCCAACGCCCCATGGAAGGCACATTGCGATATTTGATGTCTTGAAGAATTTGTGAATATGGAGTGCTTCGCTCATAGAAAAAATAGGCTGTGGC